>NZ_JBHMAU010000062.1:0-29079 GCF_042429315.1 Brevibacterium otitidis
CTTGAGATCAGCGCGGGTAGATGTCCGCTCATCATCAGGGACCTCGATGCTTATCCCCAGCACCCTTGCCCGATCGGCGTGCCCACACTCAACTCTGAAGAGCCCAATATGGCGACGAGACTCAGATAAACCGCCCGCGTATCACCCTCGGTGCCTCACATACTTTTGCCTGCGAAATGGTGGACCCTGGGACGGTATGGGGAATGGGCTGTCGATGGCGACGCGAGCCGAGATCACCACTAAGCACGCCAAGGTGTATAAGAATACAGCGATTGCCGTCTGCGTGGCGTGGAGAATGCGAAGAACATCGAGGATCTCTCTCGGCGAGCTCAGAGATGCCGTAGCAGGATTAGAAGCGTGCCGCAGCCATCCATCAGATCATGACGACAGCTCCCGGACTTACCCCGCGACTGTGGTAGGTGTGCCAGTGTATGCACACGGTGTTGACCTCGTCATGTTCCTGCAACATGCATATCGAGGCTCCCGTCAGTGTCGGTCAGCTTGCTCCAATCCGGTCCGCGATCGCGACGTTTTACGGAACCCGGCGTCGCCCAATTAGCCCATCCTGGGCGGCCGGCCACTGCGCACACCGCGCGTCCTGCGGATGGTCCTCGATCAACCGCAACGCCCACTGCTTGAACTCTTGGGAATAGACAGTTGGCATAACCCAATGCTCATTCAATCGGCAGAACAGAACGAAACCCAGAACAGTTCACCCCCCACCAGAACAGTTCGTTACATCAATGCCCGCAGGCGCGCCCGCTGACGCTCAAGCACCTGGAGCTGTTCGAGCAGCTTCGTCGCTGCCGGGTCGTTGGGGTCGGTGCGGGAGAGCCGGGAATGCAGCTCTCGGGCGATGCGGGTCATGTCCTCGTCGAACAGGCTGGCGATGATGCCGCGTGAGTAGCGTTCGACGCCCTGCCCGTCGGTGGCCGGCAGCGGGGTGACAGCGAGTTCGCCGATGAGCCCGCGCAGCGGGTCGGGACCAGCGTTGAGGACCTTCTCCGGCCAGCTGGCTGGGTCGGTGATCGCGGTGCGGATGCCGCCGGCGTCCTTCATCGCCTGATGCACCGCCCGGTGGGCCGGATGCGTGAAGACCTTGCCGTTGAGCCCGTCGAACAGCGTCGCATTGACGTACTGCGGCTGCTGCATCGCCACCTGGAGTGCGCCGCGTTCGATCCGCAGCTTCGGTGTGTTCGCCGGGGCGCCGGAGAACTCCTGCTCGTAGGCGGCGATCTCAGCACCCGTCTGATCGGCGGGACTGCCCGGCGGCGGCCCGGCAGGACCCCCGTACGGTCCGCCCGGACCCGGTGCCGGCTGCTGAGGACGCTGTTGCTGCTGCGGGTGCTGGCTGCGCGGGTCACGGGCCTGCTGCCCACCCCCATACGCACCTGCCGCCGCTTTGCGTCCGGCTGCGCGCACGGCTGTATGCACATCGGTGGTGCCGATGCCGACGGCACCGGCGACGAAGCGCTCGTACTCCGGCCTGAGCATGCTGTCGCGGATGCCGGCGACCATCGGTGCGGCAGCGCGCACCGCTCCGACGCGCCCTTCCGCGGTGTCGAGGTCGAAGCGCTCGATCGTCGAGGCGATAGCGAACTCGAACAGCGGTCTGCGCGAGTCGATGAGCGCACGAACGGCCGCGTCGCCCTTCTGCATCCGCAGATCGCAGGGGTCCATACCGTCTTCGGCGATGGCGACGTAGGTCTGGGCGACGAACTTCTGGTCGTCTTCGAAGGCTTTGAGGGCAGCCTTCCGGCCGGCCTCATCCCCGTCGAAGGTGAAGATCACCTCACCGGAGTGCGCCGAGTCGTCGCCGAGGAGTCGGCGGATGAGCTTGATGTGCTCAGCGCCGAAGGCGGTGCCGCAGGTCGCCACGGCCTGTTCGACGCCTGCCAGGTGGGCAGCCATGACGTCGGTGTAGCCTTCGACGATGACGACGCGCTTGCTGCGGGCGATCGCCCGTTTGGCGATGTCGAGGCCGTAGAGCACCTGGTTCTTCCGGTACAGCGGAGTCTCGGGTGTGTTGAGGTACTTCGGCCCCTGGTCGTCGTCGAAGACCTTCCGCGCGCCGAAGCCCACGGTGCGGCCGGTGACGTCGTTGATCGGCCACATGAGTCGGCCGCGGAACCGGTCGTAGATGCCGCGGTTGCCCTGGCTGACCATGCCCGAGGCGATGATGTCCTCGGTGTTGTAGCCGCGCCCGCGCAGGTGCTTGAGCAGCGCGTCCCAGGACCTTGGCGCGAAGCCGATGCCGTATTTCTCGCAGACCTGCTGGTCGAAGCCGCGGTCGGTGAGGTACTGCCGGCCGATCTGCGCCTCAGGGCTGCCGAGGTATTCGGTGAAGAACGCCTGGGCGACCTGGTGCATGTCGACAAGCCGCTGGCGCTGGCCGATCGCCTCTTTGTCCGGCCCGGTCCCGCCCTCTTCGTAGCGCAGCTGCACACCGACGCGTTCGGACAGCCTCTGAACGGCCTCGGTGAAGGTCAGCCCGTCGATCTTCTGCAGGAAGGTGAAGACGTCGCCGCTCTCACCGCAGCCGAAGCAGTGGTACATGCCGACCTGCGGGCGGACGTGGAAGGAGGGGGTGCGCTCATCGTGGAACGGGCACAGGCCCTTCATGCTGCCGACTCCTGCGCTGCGCAGCGTGATGTACTCGCCGATGATGTCGTCGAGCCGCGCCCGAGAGCGGACCTCGTCGATGTCCTCGCGCAGGATCAGCCCGGCCATTACAGCAGGCTCGCTTCGCTGGCCTGCATCCGGTGGTAGGCCGCCCAGGCGGAGTGGTCGGTGAGACTGGCGACGTGATCGGCGACAACTCGCAGCCGCTGCCCGTCGTCCTCAGCCTCCTGATAGTCGAGGTAGAACATCCGCTCCATGTCCTCAGGCCGCTCACTGAAGTACTCGCACAGCTGCGTGAGCACTCGCGCCTGGATGCGCTGGAGACGCAGACGGTCTTCCGCGACCATGACCGTCACGGTGGCCAGGCCCTTGAGCACCGCGATCTCGTAGCGGGTGGATTCGGGGACGACGAGGTTGCCGTCGTAGCGGCCCAGCGGCTCCCACCCGAACTCCTCGCGGGTGGCGGCTTCGGCCGCACCGGCGAAGCGGCCGATGAGCTGGCTGGTCATGTGCTTGAGGCTGGCCTGGGCACGACGGGACCCGTCATAGGGCTCCGACGGCCAGTAGCTGGCCGCCTGCAGCCGGGACAGCGCCTTCATGATGTCCTCATCGCGGGCATCGGGCAGGTACCAGGCGCGGGTGATGTCGATGAGACCGGCGAGTGCGTGATCGTTCTGGTAGGCGAACAGGTCGAGGTGGCCGGAGAACACTGCGTCCTCGACGTCGTGGACGGAATAGGAGATGTCGTCGGCCAGGTCCATGAGCTGGGCTTCGATGCAGCGCTGGCCAAGTGGGCGGTCGGCGCGGAAGAAGTCGAAGACGGCCCGGTCGTCGTCGTAGACGCCGAACTTCGTCACCGGTGAGCCGGTCTTCTTCGCCACCGGTGACTCCGCACGCGGCCACGGATATTTCGTGCACGCGTCCAGCGTGGCGCGGGTGAGGTTGAGCCCTGCCGGGGTGCCGTCTGCGGCATGGACCTTGGGTTCGAGCCGGGTGAGCACCCGCAGGGTTTGGGCGTTGCCTTCGAAACCGCCGATGTCGGCGCAGACCTCGTCGAGGACCGATTCGCCGTTGTGGCCGAACGGCGGATGTCCGAGGTCGTGGGCGAGGCAGGCGGTGTCGACGATCTCGGGGTCACAGCCGAGGTAGCGGGCGAGTTCGCGTCCGACCTGGGCAACCTCCAGCGAGTGCGTCAGGCGGGTGCGCACGAAGTCGTCGGTGCCTGGGGAGACGACCTGGGTCTTGGCACCCATCCGGCGCAGACCCGAGGAGTGCAGCACACGCGCCCGGTCGCGCTGGAAGTCGGTGCGGCGCGGGTTCTTCGCCGGTTCGGCGACCCAGCGCTGACGGTCGTGCTCGGAGTACTCGGCCACCTGGAGTTGCGTCTGGACCACCCTCACCCTCCTGAGACGTCGAGTTCGGCCTCGGCGAGCTCAGCGGAGCGCTCCGGGTTCATCTCCCGCGAATCGAGCCAGCCCTCAGGCAGGTGGGGCCGCTTCGGGCGGGTGGTGCGCCCGCGCGAGCCCTCGGCATCGGCACCGGGGTAGGGTGCGTCACGGTCGAGTTCGTCGAGCAGTCCGAGCAGCTCAGCCAGGGAGGAGACCATCGCGAGCTTGCGGCGGGCCTGCCCGCCGACCGGGTAGCCCTTGAAGTACCAGGCGATGTGCTTGCGCAGGTCGCGCACGCCGTAGAACTCGTCGTCGTAGTACTCGGTGAGGTAGACACCGTGGGTGTAGACGACATCGGCGACCTGGCCGAGGTTCGGGCGGATGCGCTCATCGCTGCCGTTGAGTGCTGCGGCGAGATCGCCGAAGAGCCACGGCCGGCCCTGGCAACCGCGGCCGATGACGACACCGTCGCAGCCGGTCTGGGCCATCATGTCCACGGCGTCCTCGGCAGCGAAGATGTCGCCGTTGCCCAGCACGGGTACGGCGTCGCCGATGAGGTCCTTGAGCCGGGCGATGGCCTCCCAGTCGGCGGTGCCGGAGTACAGGTCGGCGGTCGTGCGTCCGTGCAGGGTCATCGCAGCCACGCCTGCCTCGGCGGCGATGCGGCCGGCGTCGAGGTACGTGAGGTGGTCAGCGTCGATGCCCTTGCGCATCTTGATCGTCAGCGGGATGTCCCCGCGGCTGGCTTCGCGCACGGCGGTGGTGACGATGTCGGTGAACAGGTCGAGCTTCCACGGCAGCGCTGAGCCGCCGCCCTTGCGGGTGACCTTGGGGACCGGGCAGCCGAAGTTGAGGTCGATGTGGTCGGCGCGGTCCTCGTCGACGAGCATCCGCACAGCCTGGCCGATCGTGACGGGGTCGACGCCGTAGAGCTGGACGGAGCGCGGCACCTCGTAGGGCTCGTGGTGGATGATGCGCATGCTCTTGGGAGAGCGTTCGACGAGCGCGCGGCTGGTCACCATCTCGGTGACGTAGAGCCCGGCGCCGTATTCGCGGCACAGGCGGCGGAAGGCGGTGTTCGTGATGCCGGCCATCGGGGCGAGCACCACCGGCGAGTCGAGCTCGATGTTGCCGATGCGCAGCGCCGGTGCGGCGGTGGTCTGCAGAGAGGTCGTGGTCATGGTCGTCACCACCCTATTATCTCCAGACAGTCAAACCGGGACCGAGGCGGGTGTGGACCACCGGTGTAGTCTGCACTGGCGGATGTGGACCGAGGTTCAGACGATGATCCGGAGTTCCATCAGAGCTGAGCCAGCGAGCAGCAGACCGATGATGAACACCACGGTCGCAGCGGTCGCTCCAGCATATTTGGTCAGTGTCCTCTGCAGCCATGACAGCGGCGCTTCGAGGCCGCGTCCGGCGGCAAGTCGCAGGCCGAGGAGGATGAGTGCCGGGGTGATCATGATGAGGCAGTAGACCGCCAATGTCAGCGGCCCAGGCAGGTCAGCGGTGATCATGATGCCGATAGCCGCCAGGTACGGGACCATCGACGCGGCCTCGATGACTCCGGCGACGAGAGCGAGGATGATGACCGGCCTGAGACTGCTGCCCATGGCCGCTCGCTGCTGAAAGCGGTTGAGTATCGTCATCTGCCTGTCCCAGATGCGCGTGGGCAGCACTCCGAGCAGGAGCAGACCGGCGCCGGCAATGAGCTGGATCCAGATGAGTCCGGACCAACCGCTGATGCGGGCGAAGGCCGCATAGGCACCGAAGAACAGGATGCAGCCGAACACCCAGTAGAAGGCGCCGATGGTGAGCAGATAGGTGACGATGGCCTGCGGCCGAATGCGGGGACTGAGCATCATCCACAGCGGCAGCGTCAGGGTTCCGAGACTTGTGGCATCGATGAGAGCGAGAACGAAGAGCGTGCCGAATGCCATGGGGATCCTCACGGTCAGATAACAGTACACCTGTACTGTACCCCATTGCAGTACAGGTGTGTTACAAAAGTGATATGCCGAAGATCGTCGATCAGTCCCAGCGCCGAGCCGCGATCATCGAGGCCTGCTGGCAGGTCATCGCCGAGTCCGGTCTCAGCGCGGCCAGCGTGCGTGCTGTCGCCGCCCGTGCCCAGATGTCCCCGAGCGCCCTGCGCCACTGGTTCTCGAGCCAAGCCGAGCTGCACGCAGCTGCTCTGACGGAGCTGTCGGATCGCCCAGTTAAGCGCATCCGGAAGGCGGCGCAACGCCAGATGTCAGGGCGAGACCTGGCCAGGTTGGTGTTGGCAGAGCTGCTGCCACTCGATGAAGCGCGAACGCTGGAGTGCACGGTGTGGTACGCGTTCCTGCTCGACCCTGCGCTTCCGACAGAGCTGGAGGCGATCACGCGCAGGTTCTGGCATCAGGAGCTGTGGGCCGCCCGGATGGCAGTGGCGCTGCTGCGCGGCAGCGACGTGCCGCCTGATGACCAGACGGCGCTGTCAGGCAGTGACGAGCAGACTGCCCACCTCATGCGTTCTGCCATTGACGGGCTGGCCGTCGAAGGAGTGGTGTTCGGCGCTGATGCCCAGGTGAGCACACGGCTCGACGAGCTGCTTGATCTCCTGTCCCCCGCCTCGTGAACGGAGCGGAGGGCAGTTCTCAGCCGGCGATGGTCCCCCGGCCCCGGCCCGCGCCTCGGCGGCGGCCGAGCGAGGCCAGGAAGATCGCTGCCGCACTCAGCAGGCAGCAGGCCACCAGGTAGCCGGCTGCAGCGGTGATCGCGCCGTTCGCCCAGGCGACGTGCGCGGCGAGGATGACCGGTGAGAAGCCGGCAATGAGCGCACCGTTGGCTTCCCGGGCCAGGGCCATCGCGGAGAACCGGTGGCGGGTGGGGAACAGATTGGCCAGGAACGCCCCCTGCGAACCGGACGTCCCGGAGATCACGAAGCCGTAGCCGATCGCGATGGCGATGAGAGCGCTGGTGAAGGTGCCCTGTGAGAGCAGCCACAGGAACGGGAAGGAGTACAGCGCACCGATGACCGAGGCCCAGCCCATGCGGTCCCGGCACCGAACCGGTCGGCGAGGCTGCCGCCGAGCGGGGTGAGGATGATCGCCGCGACGGTGCCGAGGGTGACCGCGCCGAGCGCGTGGGTCTGCGGCATCCCGGTGCCCACCAGATAGCCGATGGAGAACACGGCCATGCCGTAGTTGAGTGCGTTGTGGCCGGTGAGGCTGAGGAACCCGGCGAGCACGCCGCGCCAGTCGGTCGCGAGCAGCGCCAGCAGCGGCACCTTGGTCGCGCGGGCCGCCTGCTGCTCCATCGCCGAGGTGTATTCGGGGGTCTCTTCGAGCTTGGCGCGGATGTAGATCGCGACGAAGAACAGCACGACCGAGGCGAGGAACGGCAGTCGCCACCCGATCGACATGAAGGTCTCCTCGGCCATGCCGGAGGAGGCGAGGAAGAAGGCCGCGGTGGCAAGCACGATGCCAGCCGGTGGGGCGCCCAGCACCAGCGAGGTGAAGAAGCCGCGCCGGTGGGCGGGCACGTATTCGGCGACCATCGTCGTCGCGCCCGAGAGCTCAGCCCCGGCTCCGAAGCCCTGCAGGAACCGGAAGATCACGAGCAGGATCGGGGCGAGCACGCCGACGGCGGCTGCGGTGGGCAGCAGGCCGATGGCCACGGTGGCGATCGCCATGAGCACGATCGTGAGGATCATCGCCGGGCGGCGGCCGTGCCGGTCGCCGATGTGACCGATGACGATGCCGCCGACCGGCCGGGAGAGGAAGCCGACGGCGAAGGTCGCCAGAGCCGAGAGCTGGCCTGCCCCGGAGACCGAGTCGGGGAAGAACAGCGGGCCGATGACCAGGCCTGCGGCGGCACCGTAGAGAGCGTAGTCATACCATTCGATGACGGTGCCGATGACGGAGGCGACGATGGCGCGGCGGGCGGCCGGGCGCAGCGGAGCATCGGCAGCAGGCCGGTCTGCGGCTGAGGCTGCGGCTGCGGAGTCGGGGCGATCATCGGCAGGCTGACCGGCGGACGTTCGGCTGGAAGTCGTCCGCTATATGTACCAAGTGGGCCCCGGCTGTGCGAAATCGCGTCCGCATTCCAGTCCGCATCCGGACACGGCACCGATGGTGCCGGGCAGTCAGACAGGCGATCAGATCGGATAGACGCGGAAGCCCTCGGGCCCGTCGCGCAGCTCGCCGCGCGCACCGTCGAAGACCTCGAGCATCTCCGCCACGTGCACGGAAGCCAGGTGCCCGACGCCCCTCACGCGCCCACCGGCCCAGTGCGTCGCCACCTCGACAGGCGATACGCGCCAGAAGATCACCGGGCTGCTCCCCGCGTCCTCGCCACCCGCCGCGGGTGTCTGTGTGCCGGCGCGTTCGAAGACGAGGCTGGGGCCGTGCCTGGTGCACGACCAGCCCATCGCAGCCAGCTGTGCGGCGAGCTCAGTTTCTACGGCACTCATCGGACCTCCTGGTAGCGTTCCCTGACGTATGACGACACTGCTGAGCATCGTACCGATCGCCGTCGCCGTGGCCGTGCTCGTGGCCGGCCGCGGCACGCTCATCGCTGCCCTCAGCGGGGCGGGCGCGGCGCTGCTGAGCGCCCTCATCGCCATCGCGACGCCGGGTATCGCACTGCACTTCGGTCAGCTGGCCGCCGCCGAGACACTCGACCTCGTCACCCTCGCTGGCGAGGTGCTGGCGATTCTGCTGTTCGGGATGGTGCTCGCTCAGCTGCTGGAGGCGATCGGGGCGCTGCAGACGATCTCTGCGCGCATCCGCAGCCTGCTGCCCGACCCGGTCGTCGGGGCCGGGCTCATCGTCTTCGGGGTGGTGCCCTTCGTCGAATCGGTCACCGGCTACGGCATCGGGCTGACCGCCGGGATCCCACTGCTGCGCAGGCTGGGATTCTCGATCCGCACCTCGGCATTCCTCGGTCTGCTCGGACTCATCGCCGTGCCCTGGGGTGCGCTCGGACCGGGCACTGCGGTCGCTGCCCAGCTGACCGGGCTCGGCCTCCAGGAGCTCGGTGTCGGCTCGGCATGGGCGAACGCCCTGCCGGTCATCATCGTCTGCGCGCTCACGACCGCCTTCACCCGCGCGTGGCAAAGCCTGCCGGGTCTCCTCGGCCTCGTCGCGGCCGCCGGCTGCCTGTGGGGCGGCATCCTGGCAGCGAACATGCTCATCGGCACTCCCCTGGCCGGTGTGCTCGGCTCGCTGCTCGTCATCGCCGTCCTGCTCGCCGGCTGTCTCTTCAGCCGTCGCAGCCGGCCTGAATCGTCACCGGGCCGGCTGGCCCCGGCCCTGCTCCCCTACGCGGTGCTCACCGTCGGGCTGCTGCTCGCCAGCGGTGCGGCGGCCCTGTGGCCGTCTCCGGTGACGGCGCTGCTGTCCGCACCGCCGGTGTGGCTGGCGATCGCTTGTGCGGTCGCCGGGCGCATGCTCGCTGCCAGGGCACCCGTCGCCGAGGTGGTGGGCGCCGCGGCGCGTGCGTGGATTCCGGTCGGGGTGGCCACGGCCGGTTTCATGCTGCTGGGCTGGCTGATGACCGACACCGGGATGACCGAGGTGATCGGCGCCGGGCTGGCGCGGATCGGCATCGGCTTCGCACCGGCGCTCACTGCGCTCGGTTCGGTGCTGACCGGGTCGAATACCGGGGCGAACGCGATGTTCGCCTCGACGGTCGGGGCGATGGCCGCCACCACCGGCACCGGGCTGCTGCCGGCGGTGGCGATGAGCAATGTCGCCGGATCGTTTGCCGCTCTGGCGACGCCGCCGCGTGTGGCTTTGGCGCTCAGTCTGGCGGCCTCGACTGCCGATGACGGCAGTTCAGCTCCTCCAGCTGGTGTGCAGCTGGCCCAGATGGAGCGCAGCGTGCTCATCTGGTCGCTGCTGACCGCCTTCGGCACCGCAGCGCTCGTCGGTGTGGTGCTGCAGCTGCTGTGAGCTCAGCGGCGGCCGAGCTGCACCTCGATCGCACGGCCGAGCCGGGCGATGCCTTCATGGATCCGCTCGACGGTCGAGGATGCGAAGCACAGGCGCATCGCATTGCGGAACTCGCCTGCCGGGGAGAACGCCTCTCCCGGGATGAAGGCGACACCCTCATCGAGGGCAGTCTCGAACAGCTCTCGGGCGTCGATATCGGCGGCATCGCCGATGAGGGTGGCCCACAGGAAGAACCCGCCATCGGGATCGGTGAGCTCCACCCGTCCGTTCAGATGCTGTGCGGCTGCTTCGACCATCGCGTCCTTGCGGCGGTGGTAGGCGGTGCGCAGCATGTCGAGGTGCTCGGCGAAGTCTCCGCGGGTGAGATAGGCGGCGACGAGCTGCTGGCTCGGCACCGCGGCCGAGGCGTCCATCGCCTGCCGGACGTTGATGAGCAGCTGGCGGATGGACGGGTCGACCTCGACCCAGCCGACGCGCAGGCCCGGGGCGATGATCTTGGAGAACGACCGTGCGGAGAACACCAGCGGGTCGTCTGGGCTGAGCTCGGCGAAGCTGGGGATGTACTCACCGGAGAACCGCAGCGAACCGTACGGGTCGTCGTCGATGATGACGCTGTTCCATTCGTGGGCCAGTTCGAGCAGCCGCTGGCGGCGCGCCAGGCTCATCGTGACACCCGAGGGGTTCTGGAAGTTCGGGATGACGTAGATGGCCGTCGGTGTGCGGCCGAGGGTTGCGACATCGCGGGCCAGCCGCTCGACGTCCATGCCGTCGTCGTCGACGGGGATCTGCAGCACCTCGGCGCCGTAGCTCAGTGCGGTGGAGGAGCCGTTGGTGTAGGTCGGGGATTCGACGGCGACGAGGTCGCCGTCGTTGACGAACATCTTGTAGGCCAGGTCGAGGCCCTGCATCCCGCCGCTGGTGACGATGATGCGGTTGGGGTCGACGGTGCGCGGGCCGGTGAGGTCCTCGGATGCGCAGATCGCATTGATGAGCTCGGTCTCGCCCTCGGTCGGGCCGTAGGTGTAGGAGCTCGGGTCGGTCATCGTTCCGAGGATCTCGGCGAAGTCAGCAGCCGGGACGACCTGTTCGGCCGGCGCGCCCATGCCGAATCGGACGATGTCGTTGGTGCGCGAGGCCAGCAGGGAGACGGAGGCATCGATGACCGATCCGGTCCAGCCGCGGGTGCGGCGGGCCAGTGGCAGCGTCACGTCGCCGAGCTGCCTGACCGCAGCCGTCGGGTCGACGGCGGCGTCGGCGGTGGTGGTGACAACCGGGTCTGCCGGCGCTTGGGTCATCATGTGCGATGCGGGAGTCATCAGTGCTCACTTCCGTCTCGGGGTCCGGTGCGGCGCCGACAGCGCTGTCTGGCGCGGGGTTCGAGCAGTGCATCCAGGACCGAGCCGGGGATACGTCTCAGCAGGTGGATGCGCCTGTCGGATGACAGCCTATCTCAGATTCCGGGCTCTGCAGCGGAGTACGCGCTGGTCCCTGAGCGCACCACCAGCACGGCGATGAGGGTGGTAGCTGGGATCGCGATGACGAGGCCGATCGAGGTCACCAGGGTGGAGACGACGGAGATCGCCTGTTCGCCGAGCGTGAGCGATTCGAGGAACGGCCGGGAGGAGGCGGCGACGAGCAGCAGCACGGTCAGCGCGCCTCCGGCGTAGGCGAAGGCGATGGTGTAGACGGTTGAGGCGATGTGGTCGCGACCGATCCGCATCGCCGAGGTGAAGATCTCCCGGCGGGATGCCTCGGGACGGGAGGCGGCCAGCTCCCACACAGCGGCGGCCTGGGTGATGGTGACGTCGTTGAGCACGCCGAGGCCGGCGATGAGGATCGCACAGACGACGAGGTCGGCCATCGACAGTCCGTCGGTCCAGGCGAGGATGTAGGTCTCCTCGGTGTAGATGCCGGCCAGCTTCGACCAGGTCGTCCACAGCGCGCCGAGCACACCGGTGATGAGGATGCCGAACAGGGTCCCGAGCAGCGCAGTCGTCGTGCGGGCTGAGAACCCGTGTGCCAAGTACAGGACGATGAACATGATGACCGCAGCCGCGGTGATGCCGACGAGCACGGCCGACCTGCCGTCCATCACCGCCGGCAGCATGAACCACACCATGACGGCGTAGGCCAGTGCCAGGCCGATGAGCGCGCGCAGCCCTTTGAGCCCGGCGACGAGTATGACGAGGGCTGCGTAGACGAAGGCGAGGACGCCGAGGGAGATGTTGCGGTCGAAGTCGACGAAGACGAAGTCGGCAGCGGTCGGCTCGTTCGTCGGGTCGCTGCCGGGGGCCTGCTCCCCACTGGCGGCCTGCTCCCCGCCGGGGGCCTGCTCGCTGCCGGGGGCCTGACCCCCGGGTCCCTGACCCCCGCCGGTGAGCGCATCGGCGGTCGGGTCGACCTGCGCGTCGTCCATGACGATGACCTTGAGCCGGTCGCCGGCGGCGATGCCGGCGTTGATCGCCTCGGGCGGGGCGTACATCGTGCCGGTCGTATCACCGGTGTTGAGGGTGATCGCCCCGCAGCCGGTCGATTCGTAGTCCGGGCAGGCACCCAGGTCGATCGCTTCGACCGTGCCAGAGGTGTATTCGGCGTCGCCGGACAGGGCCGCCGGGTCCCAGCGGTCGGTTGCCTCGGAGGAGGGCCACAGCCACACGAACCCCACGACTGCGAGGACGGCCAGCGGGATGAGCATCCCGAGCATGACCGACCAGGCCTGTCGTGAGGCTCGCGGCAGGGTCTCTGCGATGTAGTGCATAGCGGTTCGGTGTCAGCGCGCTGACGCCGCGGGCCTGAGAACGACGCTCAGACGCCCAGTTCGCCGGCGACGTAGGAGACGACTTCGTCGATGGCGATGCGCTCCTGGCTCATGTCGTCACGGCGGCGCACCGTCACGGCGTTGTCATCGAGGGTGTCGAAGTCGACGGTGATGCACAGCGGGGTGCCGATCTCGTCCTGGCGGCGGTAGCGGCGCCCGATCGCCCCGGCGTCGTCGAAGTCGACGTTCCAGCGCTTGCGCAGGGTGGCGGCCAGCTCACGGGCCTTCGGCGAGAGCTTCTCGTTCCGGCTCAGCGGCAGCACCGCAACCTTGACCGGGGCCAGACGCGGGTCGAGCTTGAGCACGATGCGCTTGTCGACGCCGCCCTTGGTGTTGGGGGCCTCGTCTTCGGTGTAGGCGTCGACGAGGAAGGCCATCATCGACCGGGTCAGGCCGAAGGACGGCTCGATGACGTACGGGGTGTAGCGGGTGCCGGCGGCCTGGTCGAAGTACTGCATCTTGTGACCGGAGTGTGTGGTGTGGTTCGACAGGTCGAAGTCGGTGCGGTTGGCAATGCCCATGAGCTCGCCCCAGGCCCCACCCTGGAAGCCGAACTTGTACTCGATGTCGATGGTGGCAGCCGAGTAGTGGGCGCGCTCCCCGTCGGGCACGTCGAAGCGGCGCATGTTCTCCGCCTTGACGCCGAGGTCGACGAACCAGTTCCAGCAGGCTTCGACCCATTCGTCGAAGAACCGCGGGGCATCGTCGGGGTGGACGAAGTACTCGATCTCCATCTGCTCGAACTCGCGGGTGCGGAAGATGAAGTTGCCCGGGGTGATCTCGTTGCGGAAGGCCTTGCCGATCTGGCCGATGCCGAACGGCGGCTTCTTGCGGTTGGCGGTGACGACGTTGTTGAAGTTGACGAAGATGCCCTGCGCGGTCTCCGGGCGCAGGTAGTGCAGTCCCTCTTCGTCGTCGACGGCACCGAGGTAAGTCTTCATGAGCCCGGAGAACTGCTTGGGCTCGGTCCAGTTGCCCTCCTGGCCAGTCTCCGGGTCGCGGATGTCGGCCAGTCCGTTCTCCGGCTCGCGGCCGTGCTTGGCGATGTAGGCCTCGATGAGGTGGTCGGCGCGGTAGCGCTTGTGGGTGTGCAGCGACTCGACGAGCGGGTCGACGAAGGTCTCGACGTGGCCGGAGGCCTCCCAGACGCGCTTGGGCAGGATGATGGAGGAGTCGAGGCCGACCATGTCCTCACGCCCGCGGACGAACTCCTGCCACCACAGGGCCTTGATGTTCTCCTTGAGCTCAACGCCGAGCGGACCGTAGTCCCAGGCGGAACGGGATCCGCCGTAGATGTCTCCTGCCTGGAAGACGAAGCCGCGGCGCTTGGCCAGGGTGATGACGGAATCCAATGTCGAAGCCACGTGAACTCTCTCCTTGAGTCGACTGCGAACGGCTGGCTGCTGTTCGTACCGCTCCCAGGGTAGCGAATCCGCCGACCTGCCGCGTCTGCGGATCACACCGGCGACCTGAGCGTGATATGACTAACAGCATGACCTCGCTGCCTGCCCATATGCGCATCGCCGAGCAGCTGCGTGAGCGCATCACCTCCGGTGCGTGGGCACCGGGTGCCCGGCTGCCGGCTGAGCGGATGCTCGCCGAGCAGCTCGGCGTTTCGCGGATGACGGTCCGCCAGGCGCTGGCGGCCCTGCAGCTGGAGGGCCGGATCTCCCGGCGCACCGGGCGCAGCGGCGGCACCTTCGTCGCTGAGGAGCTGCCGGAGGTGGAGCTGTCGTCGATGCGCGGGTTCATGGGCCAGCTGAGCGAAACCGGTCGCGATGTCACCTCCGAGGTGGTGACAGCCCGTCTGCAGCCGGCGTCGGCGGAGGCGGCGACCGCCCTGGGCTTGGACACCGGCGCCGAGGTGGTGCGCGTGCACCGGCTGCGATTGGTCGATGGCACCCCGGTCCTGGTCGAGGACTCCTGCTTCCCGGCAGCACTTGTGCCCGGGATGCTCGAATATGACCTGACCGGTTCGCTCTATGCGATCCTCGCCGAGGCCTTCGGCCAGGCTGCGGTGTCGAAGACCGAGGCGCTGACAACCGAGGTGGTCGGCTCAGCCGATGGCAAGCTGCTGCAGATCGGTGCCGCGCAGACGGTGCTGAGGCTCGTGCGCACCTCGTTCACAACAGCCGGCATCCCGATCGAGTACTCCACTGACACGCTGCGCACCGACCGGCTGCGTATCACCGTCAGCACTCCCTCACACGCCGGCTGAAATCGTTCGTGCGCATGCAGGCAGCGCTCACTCTATCAGTGCTGCGCCGATGTCGGCGACTGTGAGTCCGCTGCCGCCGACCATGAGCACGGACATGCCCGCCGCCTCGGCGGCCTGCCGGCCCGGTGCCGAGTCCTCGACGACGACCACCTGCTCATCTGCTGCGACCCCGAGCTGCCGGGCGGCGGTGAGGAACCCCTCGGGCGCGGGCTTGCCGACGGTGACGTCCTCACAGGCGACGACACCTGCGAAGTGCTGTTCGATCCCGGCCGCCTGCAGGGCACCGGTGACAAGCCGGCCGTAGGTGCCGGTCACGACCGCCACGGGCACTCCTGCACCGGCGAGCGCTCGTACGAGCCGGCAGGTCTCGGCGGCGATCCGCGGACACTGCGCGACGGCGGCGAGGTAGGCTTCGGCCATCCGGGCGGCAATCTGCTCGGGCGTGACTGGGTGTGCGCCGGCGGCCGCGCGGGCGGCGAGCGCGGCGGCGATCTGGGGATCGGACAGGCCGAGGAAGTCGCTTTCGTAGGACCTGGCCGTGAGCTCGATGCCGCTCTCGGCGGCGATATCGCAGTAGATCGCGGCGAGCAGGTCCTCATCGGCTGACAGGGTGCCGTTGAAGTCGAACAGGACCGCGGCGGCGGTTTCGAGCTGCTGTAAGACGCTGCTCGCCGGGGCGGGTGGGATGATGGTCATCGGGTCTGTCTCTTCTGGTTGCAGGGCGGGTGCTCCGCTCATCCTGCCCCGGCTCAGCCCAGCCATGCAAATGGTCTATACCATTATTTACCGGCTGATCACCTGACGTTCTCTCCACTGTCACCGGCGCTTGCGAGAGTGGCCGCGGCCGCTGGTCACCAGCACCGGACCTCGCCAAAGGAGAATCATGACCACCACCCGCCGTTCCTTCCTCGGCCTCAGCGCCCTGACCCTCACCACCGCGGGCCTCGGCCTCGCCGGCTGCGCCACCGACTCCGCCAGCGCGTCGACGGAGATCGGCACCACGCTGGAGGAGATCATCGAACTCGCGAAGAAGGAGGGCAAAGTCCAGCTCATCGCCTATCCGGAGACCTGGGCGAACTACAAAGGCCACTTCGAGCAGTTCACAGCCGCGTACGGCGTCGACACCCCTGTCGCCAGCCCGGATGCTTCCTCGGCCGAGGAGCTGCAGTCGGTCAAGCAGCTCAAGGGCCAGAAGACCCAGCCCGATGTCCTCGACATCGGCTACTCCTTCACCCAGACCGCGATCGACCAGGACCTCCTGTCTGCGTACAAGCCCTCGAACTTCGATGCGATCCCCGACGATCTCAAGCACCCTGAGGGTCTGTGGGTCGGCGCCTACTACGGCGTGCTGTCCCTGGGCGTCAACACGAAGCTCGCCGACAGGCCCGAGAAGCTCTCCGATCTCCTCGATCCCGCCTACAAGGGCAAGGTCGCCCTGCCCGGCGATCCGCGCGAAGGCGCCTCGTCGATCGCGACCGTCTTCACCGCTGCCCTGGCCAACGGCGGCAGCCTCGACGACGTCGGCCCGGGCATCGAGTTCTTCGCCGAGCTCGCCGCCTCCGGCAACCTCGTCAACATCTCCTCCGTGCCCAATGCGCTCTCGACCGGGCAGGCTGCGGTCGTCTTCGACTGGAACTACAACTTCCTCGGCATCGAAGAGGAGATGGCCACCTCCGGCGTCGCGCTTGAGCACTTCGTGCCGGAGGAGGCGGTGTTCGGCAACTTCTACGCCCAGCCGTGCACCATCGACTCCCCGCAGCCCAACGCCGCCCGCCTGTGGGTCGACTGGCTCACCAGCGACGAGGGCAGCGAGCAGTACGCCCTCGGTGGGGCGATCCCGGCGCGGTTCACCGAACTCTCCGAAGCAGGCAAGCTCTCCGATGAGGCGATGGCCAAGCTGCCCGAGCCGGCGATCCTCGAAGCGGTGAACTTCCCGACCGTCGCCCAGGGTGAGGCCGGTGCAGAGCTCATCACCCGCGAATGGGCCGGCAAGGTCCGCTCATGACGTCTGCCCGGACCATCCCCTGGGGAGCGGTGCCGTTCTTCGCGTTCGTCACCGTCTTCCTCATCATCCCGGTCATCGCCAACGTGTGGGCTGCCCTCACCCCGGCAGGGCAGCTCTCGACCGCCAGCCTCACCCAGCTGGCCGAGCCGCAGTACGCCGATGCCTTCCTCATGACGACGAATCTTTCGCTCGTCACCGCACTGCTGGGAGGCATCCTCGGGCTCATCCTCGCGTGGGCGCTGACCGTGGTGACCCGCCCGGCCTGGCTGGCCAGGCTCGTCATGAGCTATGCGGCCCTGGCCAGCCAGTCCGGCGGTGTGCCGCTGGCGTTCGCGTTCATCGCCGCCCTCGGTTCCCAGGGATTGGTCACCGTGCTCGTCACCGATGTCTTCCCCGGTGCACTCGACGGGTTCCGCCTCGACTCCTTCTGGGGTGTGGCACTGGTGTACCTGTACTTCCAGGCACCGCTCATGACCGTGCTCATCCTGCCGGCTCTCGGTGCGCTGACCCAGCAGATGTCCGAGGCCGCCAAGACGATGGGCGCCTCCCGGTTGCGCTACCTGACCGACATCGCGCTGCCGATCCTGGCCCCCTCGATCGTCGGGGCACTGCTGCTGCTGTTCGCCAACTCCTTCTCCGCCTACGCCACCGCCTATGCCCTGGCCGGCGGCGGACTCAACCTCGTGCCGATCGTCATCGGCTTCTTCCTGCGCGGCAACGTCATGCTCGACGAGTCGATGGCCGCCGCCCTGGCCACCGGCATGATGCTCGTCATCATCATCGCCATGGGCATCCGCCTGCTCATCGAAAGGAGGTCACGGCGTTGGCAGCTTCCGTCGAACTCCTGACCACCCCCACCGGCACCCCAGCCGGAACCGGTGCCGCCCGTGCCCGAGGTGCCGGCCGGCTCGGGCACGGGAAGCGCACCCGGTCTGCCGGCCGGCTCCATCTGCCCGGCATCGCCGTGCTCGTCATGGCGATGGTGCTGTTCTTCACCCCGCTCATCGCCTCGGCGATCTTCGGGTTCACCCTGCCCGGTGTGGGTCTGACCTTCGCAAGCCTCAGCCAGGCGTTTTCCAACCCGATGGCCGTGCAGGCGGTCACCATGACCGTGCTGCTCGGGCTGCTGACGACCGCGGCATCGCTGGCGCTGCTGGTGCCCACGATCGTCTACCTGCACCTCAAGGCCCCACGCGCAGCGAAACTGGCTGAGGCGCTGTCAGTCATCCCGATCGTCGTCCCAGCCGTCGCGCTCGTCGCCGGTGCCGGAGTGTTCTTCCGTGCTGTGGCACCTGGGTTCCTCGTCAGCCCGTATGCGCTCGTGCCCTTCTACGTCATCATCACGATGCCGCTGGTCTACCGGGCCCTCGACGCCGGGCTGACGGCCCTGCACCTGCGCACCCTCTTCGCCGCAGCCGCCAGCCTCGGAGCCTCCCCGTGGCGCACGCTCATCGGGATCGTCCTGCCGAATATGCGCGCAGCGCTGCTGTCAGCCGGGCTGCTGTGCATGGCGATGGTGCTCGGAGAGTTCGCCCTCGCCAGCCTGCTGCTGCAGTACACCTTCCCCGTCTTCCTCGTCGAGACCGGCGCCGCGGCCCCGCGCGGAGCGGCAGCCCTGTCGTTCGTCACGATGCTCGCCACCTGGGGCCTGCTGGCCCTCATCTCGCTCATCTCCGCTGCCGGCAACCGCCGCAGGCGCACCCCGTCAGCGACCCCCTCTGTCACCACGTCCACCGCCAAGGAACAGCCATGACCACCATCGCCACGCCCCTGCGCGAGGAGTTCGTGTCCCTGTCTCACGTCACGAAGACGTACGGCTCCAAGACCGTCCTATCCGACCTCAGCCTCGACCTGCACCGCGGAGAGCTGCTGGCCCTGCTCGGCCCGTCGGGCTGCGGGAAGACGACGACGCTGCGGATCCTCGCCGGCCTCGAGACCCCGGATGCCGGTACCGTTCACATCGGCAAGCGCGACGTCACAGGCGTCGATGTGCGCCGCCGCGGCATCGGCATCGTGTTCCAGTCCTACAGCCTGTTCCCCCACATGACTGCAGCAGAGAACGTCGGCTACGGGCTGCGGATCCGCCGGCAGGCCGGCCGTGCTGCGACGGTAGCCGAACTGCTGGAGACCGTCGGACTGGCCGAGCACGCCGCGAAGTACCCCGCCCAGCTCTCCGGCGGCCAGCAGCAGCGCGTCGCCCTGGCCCGGGCACTGGCGCTGGAGCCGAACGTGCTGCTGCTCGACGAACCGCTCTCCGCTCTCGATGCCGCGGTCCGCGTGCAGCTGCGCGAGCACATCCGCCGCATCCAGATGGAGAAGAACATCACCACCCTGATGGTCACCCACGACCAGGAAGAAGCCTTGACGATGGCCGACCGGGTCGGCGTCATGAACGCCGGGCGCATCGAACAGCTCGACACCCCCGCCGAGCTCTACCGCCGGCCGGTCAGCCCGTTCGTTGCGACCTTCGTCGGCAACGTCAACCGGATGCCGGCCCAGCGGGCCGACAACGGCACCTATGCCGTCGCCGGCCGGCCCGTCACCCCGATCGGCGAGCTGCCGGCAGGCACCACGGATGCGACCGCGCTCATCCGGCCTGAGGACATCGCCATCAGCCACGCTCATGCCTCCGGCACCTGCCCGGGGCTCACGGGCGTGGTGCACTCGAGTGTGCTGCGCGGTTCGCTCAGCAGCGTCTACGTCGATGTCGCCGAGCTCCCCCAGCCGGTGCGCGTCGACCTCTCGACCGCGCAGGCGAGCGCCTTCGCTCCCGGCGCCGATGTCAGCCTGCAGCTGCTGCGCAGCGAAGCCGTCCTCGAACCCGCCAGCCCGGCGACTGCCGCGCACGCGGATGCTGCCCACGAAGATGATGCCCAGGCGTCCACCGCCTCGGGCACGGCGCAGGCAGCTGGAGTGCGGGCATGAGCGGGCCGAAGGTCCTGCTGCTGGGCATCGACGGCTGCCGGCTGTCGATCACCGGTGAAGACGGCATCGCCCCGCACCTGCACCGGATGCGGTCTGCCGGGCGGCTGCATGGGATGACGATGGTGCCGCCGACGATGTCGGGGCCGGGCTGGGCGAGCATCCTGACCGGATCGACGCATGAGCAGCACGGGGTGGCCGGCAATGACTTCATCGGTCACCGGTTGCACTCCCGGCCGGATCTGCTCGCCCGCGCGTTCTACGCTGATCAGTCGACGACGACGTTCGCTGCTGCCGGGTGGCCGCCGCTCATCGACCCGGACGGGCTCGGCCCGGTCATCCACCAGCGACTCGAGCAGCAGTGGGCCGGCCAGCACCGCATCATCGCCCGCGATGGCGAGACGCACGGCTATGTGCGCGTCGATGCCGAGATCGCCGACTACGCCGCATTGATGCTGGCAGGCCAGCAGGCTGCCGATGTGTCGTTCGTGTACTTCTGCGATGTCGATGAGGCCGGCCACCTCTACGGGCTCATGGGTGAGGAGTACCGGCAGGCGATCAGCCGCGTCGATGCGCATCTCGGCCGGATCGCCGCAGCGATCGAGGTGCGGGCGGCTCAGCACGGTGAGGACTGGCTGGTCGTCATTGTCACCGACCACGGGCATGTCGATGCCGGCGGGCATGGCGGGGCCACGCCGGAGGAGTGCGCGTCCTTCGTCATCACCTGGTCACCGGGCGGGCAGTCGAGGCTGCCGGACTGGCCGGATGCGATCGCCCCGCATGAGCTGTGCGAGCTCATCCTCGCAACCCGCAGCTAGGTGACGTGTCCGGTCACACATGAGCCCGATGCGGGCAATGGCAGCTGCGGCAGGTAGGATTGACTGTGGTTCCGGCCGCTTCGTGTCTGACAGCTGACGCTCCTTCGGCCGCAAGAGTTCGATCACACTCCCGCTTCCCGGCATGGTCCGATGCCCGAAGTCTGCCCATTCCGTGATCTTGTGTGCTGTTTGGAGATTCATGACATCCGTCAACCCGTCATCCGCCTCGCAGGCGGACACCCCCACCACCGTCGAACACCCCACCGCCGAGGCCGCCGGCCAGCCGGCAGCTGCTGAGATCCAGCCGCCGGCGGTGCAGTTCTGCGACTTCGACATCGATCCCCGCATCCTCTCCGCCCTCACCGATCTGGGCTATGAGACCCCCTCGGCGGTGCAGGAGCAGGCGATTCCGCCGCTGCTCGAAGGCCAGGACGTCATGGGGCTGGCCCAGACCGGCACCGGCAAGACCGCCGCCTTCGCCATCCCGGTCCTCGACAGCCTCGCCGATGCCGGGCGCGCCGATGACGGCCCGCTCGCCCTCGTGCTCGCTCCCACCCGCGAACTGGCCCTGCAGGTCGCCGAGGCCTTCACCTCGTACGCGGCTCACCTGCCGGGCTTCTCGATCCTGCCGATCTACGGCGGACAGGCCTATGGCCCCCAGCTGGCCGGCCTCAAGCGCGGCGCCCACGTCGTCGTCGGCACTCCCGGACGCGTCATCGACCACCTCAAGCGCGGCTCGCTCAAGCTCGACGATCTGCGCCACCTCGTCCTCGATGAGGCCGATGAGATGCTCAAGATGGGATTCCAGGAGGACATCGAGGCGATCTTCGAAGCCGCCGGCGATGAGCGTCAGGTCGCGCTCTTCTCCGCCACCATGCCCACGTCGATCCACCGGATCGCCGAACGCTACCTCAACAACCCGCGCGAGATCCGGGTGACGCCGTCCTCGACGACGGGCACGAACATCCGCCAGCGGTTCCTCACCGTCATGCACGCCCACAAGCTCGATGCGCTCACCCGCATCCTCGAAGTCGAGCAGTACGACGGCATCATCATGTTCGTGCGCACCAAGCAGGCCACCGAGGAGCTGGCCGACAAGCTGCGGGCCCGCGGCTTCAAGGCCGCCGCCATCAACGGCGACATTCCGCAGCAGGCCCGCGAGCGCACCGTCGAACAGCTCAAGGCCGGCCGCATCGACATCCTCGTCGCCACCGACGTCGCCGCCCGCGGCCTCGACGTCGAACGCATCGAACTTGTCGTCAACTACGACATCCCGCACGACCCGGAGGCCTACGTCCACCGGATCGGGCGCACCGGCCGGGCCGGACGCTCCGGCGAGGCGATCCTGTTCGTCACTCCGCGTGAGCACCACCTGCTCAAGGCCATCGAGAAGGCCACCCGCCGCTCGGTCGAGAAGCTGGCGCTGCCCACCCCTGAGGAGCTGACGAACACCCGCACCGACAAGTTCAAGGCCCGCATCACCGCAGCACTCGAGACCCTCGACCTGTCGGAGATGCGACCGGTCATCGAACAGTACGAGAAGACCCACAATGTGCCCGCCGCCGAGGTGGCCGCTGCCCTGGCAACACTGCTCATGGACGGCGAGACCCTCGCCGCCGAACCGCTGCCGGAGCCGGTGGCCCGCAAGCCGCGCTCGGAGCGCGAGGCCGGCAAGGGCGGAAAGCACCGCAAGGACGGGATGCGCACCTACCGGATCGCCGTCGGCCGCAATGAGCGCGTCCAGCCCGGCGGCATCGTCGGCGCGATCGCCAACGAAGGCGGCCTCACCTCAGCCCAGATCGGGCACATCGACATCCGCTCGAACCACTCGCTCGTCGACCTGCCCGCCGACCTGCCCGCCGAGGTCTTCGACCGGCTGACCCACACCCGCATCCAGGGCAAGCGCATCGACCTGCGCCCGGACACCGGACGTCCGGGCCGGCCGTACAAGAAGCGCTTCGACCGCGGGGCCGGCGCCGACCAGGGCTCCAAGCCCGGCTTCCGCAAGAAGCACGGCCGCGGTCCGTCCGGATCGCGCTCGGGTTCCGGCGGCGGTCACCGCAAGGGCGGATACCAGAAGGCCGGCGCACCCCGGAAGTGAGTCCCACCGCAGGCTGACACAGTCTGCACGGCAGTGAAGAGGGCGGAGTAGCATGGCCTCCATGCGCGTCTCCGCCCTCTTCCGCTTCCCGCTCAAGGGCTTTCCCGCCGAGCCGATCGAGACCGGTTCTGCGCGCGCCGGCTCAGGATTCGACGGTGACCGCGCCTTCGCCTTCACCACCGGTGCCGCACCGGCTGTGCCCGGGCAGTGGGCCGGCCCGCGCACGTTCACGGTGCTGAAGAACGACACCTCCCTGCAGCGCTGGCAGGTGCGCTCGCACCTGCCCGGAGCTCAGGGGCACACATCCGATCCCGAGGCGGCCCTCGCCATCGACGTGCAAGCACCTGATGGCGAGCAGGTCACCTTCTCATCAGACGCTCCTGAGAGCCTGCACGCAGCAGAGGAGTTCCTCGCTGCCCGGCTCACACCCCGCGGGCCGCACCGACGCGAACTCGTATCCACCGACCAGGGGATGTTCGACTCACAGGCCTCAGGGCTGTCGATCATCAACCCCGCAACCGTGCGCGCACTTCAGACATTGGCCGGCGGGCCGGTCGATCCGCTGCGCTTCCGCGGCAACATCTTCATCGACGGGCTGCCGGCTTTCGCAGAGTTCGGACTGGTCGGCAAGCGGCTGCGCATCGGCGGGGCGGAAGCGGTTGTGCGCTGCCCGATCGAACGCTGCCCGGCCACCGAGGTCGATCCCGCCACCGGTGCGGCCGATCTGCCGATCCCCCGCCTGCTGGCCGCCGGCTGCGGGCACCTGCACTGCGGTGTCTACCTTGCTGTCACCGCATCCGGTCAGGTCCGGTCAGGCGATCCGATCGAGGTCCTCGGCGATGCACCGGTCGAGGCGCTCGAACGCCAGACCGCGCCGCGGCTGATGACCGTCGCAGGCGCGGACAGCGTGGAGGGGGTTGCCGAGATCCGGCTGCATGATGATCTCGGCTTCACCTCCGACTTCTACTCCCCTGGCATGCATGTGCGGGTGCACCTGCCCGAGTCGCCTGCCGGCGCCCCGAGCTGGCGCTGCTACACGGTCACTCGGGTCACCGGGGACACACTGCACCTGCGGGTACGCATCCGCTCCGGCGTCTCCCGCCGGCTGGCGGGTGTGGAAGCCGGTGACAGGCTGCTGGTCTCCGGGCCGTTCGGGCAGGTGACCGCCGATAGGCTCGGTGACGAGGTCGTGTTCCTCACCGCCGGCATCGGCATCACCCCGGCACTCTCGCTCCTGCCGGGCCTGACCGGCCGGGCGGTGCGCGTTCTCCACTCCGAACGCAGCCGGGCACCCAGCCGCCTGTGGGACGAGCTCACAGACCTCGCCGCAGGCATGGATCCGGCCCCCGATCTCATCCGCCGCTGCACCGACCCGGCCCACGGCGGGACCCGGCTGCGCACAGCCGAACTGGCCGCCCACCTCGGGCCCGGTACGAGCCTCGTCATCTGCGGGCCACCGTCCTTCACCCAGGCTGCGACCGAGGCGGCCGCGGCAGCCGGGATCGCCGCCGAGCAGATCCACACCGAGATCTTCACCTCACCGGCCGGCCCGGCGCGCATCGACCTGGGCCGGTACGCACCGGAAGCGGGTGCGCCTGCCCGGGTGTCGACAACCTCGGGCACGGTGTTCGACTGGCGTCCCGAGCAGGGAGTGCTGCTCGACGCGCTCGAACGCCGCGGCATCGCCGTCAGCAGTCTGTGCCGGGCTGGGGCGTGCGGGACGTGTGCGCTGAGCCTGCGCGCAGGTCAGGTCGCCTACCCGGTCGAGCCGTCTGCGGCCAGAAGGGCAGATGAGGTGCTCGTGTGCTCGGCAGTGCCGCTCGGTCCGGTGGACCTCGACGTGTGAGTCACTTCGGGGCGTCGACGGCACCGCCGAAGCGACGATCCCGCCGGGCGTACTCCTCGATCGCAGCCCACAGGGTGCGCCGGTCGACATCGGGCCACAGCACGTCCTGGAAGACCATCTCCGCATACGCCGACTGCCACAGCAGGAAGTTCGACGTCCGCTGCTCGCCAGACGAGCGCAGAAACAGGTCCACATCAGGAACCTCGGGGTGATATAAGCGGTTGGTCAGGACCTTCTCCGTGATCCTTCCCGGCTTCATCTTCCCGGCTGCGACCTCGCGAGTGATGGCGTTGACGGCGTCGACGAGTTCGGAGCGGCCACCGTAATTCACGCAGAACTGCAGCATCAGCCCGGTGTTGTGCTTCGTCAGCTCCTCGGCCTGTTCGAGTTCATCGATGACGGACTTCCACAGCCGCCCGCGCCGGCCCGCCCATGCGATACGCACACCGAGTGCGTTGAGCTCATCACGGCGGCGGCGGATGACATCGCGGTTGAAGCCCATGAGGAAGCGCACCTCCTCCGGTGAGCGCTTCCAGTTCTCGGTTGAGAAGGCGTAGGCCGACAGGTATTTCACGCCGATCTCGATCGCCCCGTGGATGACGTCGAGCAGGGAGGCCTCCCCTGCGGTGTGGCCGGCCGTGCGCGGCAGCCCGCGCTCATTGGCCCACCGCCCGTTGCCGTCCATGACGATGGCAACGTGGTCGGGGACGAACTTCGCTGGGATGGCAGGCGGAACCGCGCCCGAGGGGTGGGCTGGCGGAGCGGGATAGGTCATGTGGTCTCCACGGAGGCTGACGAGGCGGGCGGGTGCGGTGCCGGCTGAACGGGGGCCGGCTGGATGGGGGCCGGCTGGCTGGCGAGCACGGCCAGGGACTTGACCTTGCGCTCAAGGTGCCATTGGACGTAGCTGACGATGAGGCGGGAGGCCTCGGCCTGATGATAGGCGCTGCTGGCCTCGACCCGCTGCCAGTCGCGTGACATGAGCGCGGTGAGGTGGTCCATCGTCTCCGAGCTCGGCAGGGCGGTGCCGTGTGGGCGGCAGGAGTGGCAGACAGCCCCTCCGAGGGCTGGGGAGAACGCGCGGTGCGGGCCGGGCGCTCCGCACTGGGCGCAGTCATCGAGGCTCGGCGCCCAGCCGGCCAGCGACATCGCCCGCAGCAGGTAGGCGTCCCGGCTCAATCCGGGAGCGTGCTCACCGTTGCACAGCGAGCGGATGGCGGCCAGCAGCAGCAGGAACTGGGCGCGGGCCTGCGGTTCGTCCTCGGTCAGGCGGATCGCGGTCTCGGCCATGCCGGTGGCTGCCGCATACGTGTCGTAGTCAGACATGATCCCGCGCGCGAAGGGCTCAAGCAGCTCGACCTGGGTGATGATGTCGAGGCTGCGGCCGATGTGGCACTGCACGTCGACGAACATGAACGGCTCCAGCCGAGAGCCGAACCGGGACTTGGTGCGCCGGATACCCTTGGCAACCGCGCGGATGAGCCCGTGGTTACGGGTGAGGATGATGACGATGCGATCAGCCTCGCCGAGCTTATGCCCGCCGAGGACGATGCCGACATCACGATAGAACCTCACCAGCCGATTATCTCACTTCCAGCCAGGTGCCCGTGCGAGGTGCCGGCTGGGCGTGCCGGTGTCTTCTCCTCCGAAGCGCTGAGATTGATGTCTTTGCCTGTCGCAAGGCAGGCGGCAGGGAACCTCGCGGAACCCTGAGAAGACAGACGCAATCCGGCTCTTCGCAGTTGAGGGTGTAGGGAGCGTGGGCGAGTCGGTGTGGGGGTAGGGGTCGAGGTCTTCCGATAATGGAGGTTCCTGCACCATCCCATTCGAAAGACCTCGACGTGGCCAACGCTACCTTCTCCTGCCCTGACTTGACTGCCTTCGCCGGCTTGGACGAGCTCGGACTCGAAGCTATCGGGCAGCGACTGGAACCTGATCGGGCGGTGCTGGCCTGCAGGGTGGTTACACCCGATGGGTGGTGTCGGCGCGGCGGCTGCCAGGGTGTGGCGCGGGACACGGTTCTGCGCTCGCTGGCACACGAGCCGCTGGGCTGGCGGCCGACAACACTGCACATCACGATCCGCCGCTACCGGTGCACCGAGTGCGGGCACGTGTGGCGCCAGGACACTAGCAAGGCCGCCGCGCCGCGGGCGAAGGTCTGCCGCCGGGGCCTGCGGTGGGCGCTGGAAGGGATCGTGTGCCAGCACCTGACGGTGGCCCGTATCGCCGAAGGTCTCGGGGTGTCCTGGAATACTGCCAACGCTGCGGTGCTCGCCGAGGGCAAGCGTGTCCTGATCGACGACGGGGCCCGGTTCGCTGGGGTCACCACGATCGGGGTCGATGAGCACGTATGGCGTCACACCCGCCGCGGTGCTCGCCGAGGGCAAGCGAGCCCGTGAACGCGCCAAAAAACGCGGCAAACCCGCCCACCAGCGCAAAGCCGCCGGACGGCTCATCGAGGGCCAGCAGACCACGAACTGGAAACAAGCCCTGGCCCAGCTCGCTGTGGCCTTCCCCGACCGCATGGAACCCTACCTGTGAAAACCACCCCATACACACTCAAGTTGACAAGCCCCCGAAGAGCTGCCCGGAGCGGCGGCGGTGATGGACCCGTTCCACGTCGTGCGGCTGGCCGGAGACGCCCTCGACCGCTGCCGGCAACGCGTCCAGCAGGACACCTGCGGCCATCGCGGACGCAAAAGAGACCCACTCTACCGGGCACGGCGGACCCTGCATACCGGTGCCGGCCTGCTCACCGACAAGCAAGCCGAGCGCCTCAGGGCACTGTTCGCTGCCACCCCGACCGCAGCATAGGCCGCGCACTGATGGACAAACTGATCACCGACGTCAGCACCGGCGTCCCGAAAGCCCTAACCGAGCTCATCACACTGGGCCGAACCCTGAAAAAGCGCGCCACGGACGTGCTCGCCTACTTTGAGCGCCCCGGCACCAGCAACGGGCCAACCGAGGCGATCACCGGCCGACTCGAGCACCTACGAGGCTCCGCACTCGGCTTCCGCAACATCACCAACTACATCGCCCGATCACTACTCGAAACCGGCAGATTCAGACCCCGGCTACACCCTCAAATATGAAGAGCCCGCAAACCGCCCACCGTTACACGATCGTTACCTCAGCGACTTCTAACCGCAATCAGGTTGAGACAGGTCACACATAGACTAAAAGACCACACCCGAGCAGAGTAAGGAACGCTCCATGAAACGGATCCCCCCCCCCTGGTGGCCTGCGCAACGGCACGTTGTCTGACAACAACCTCGACAGTAGCTGTTGCAGCCCCGGGGATCCCGGCACCCGCAGACACCTACATCACGGTTGATGGCAAGACGTATGGCCCGGAGGACGGAGCCGAAGTTGAGACCTTCGAAATCGATGCAGACCAAGTAGTCTTCGATGCGTCATTCCCGACCGACGTAAGCCCCGGGCAGGTCACTCCAGCAGCCAGGTGTGGCTCGAGCTATGCGACAAGCACCCATCGCGCTGAGCTCATCTATACCGGTAAGGCAAAAGCCGCAGCCAATATTTTCAAGAGTAAGCGGATCATCCGGGTTTGCTTCTGGTACTCACGGGGCGGCAAGCGCCTGACTTCAAAGATCTGTTCAAAGGCGAGCAGCAGTTCGGGTAGCTGGCGGTCCGGTAAGGAAGTACAGAAGACGATCCGCGATTCACTTGGCTGGAATGATCCAAAAACGAAGTTCCATTACGAAACCGTCCGAATCAACCCTGGAGTATCATGACCATGAATGACACAATTATCACACCGGATACGTCAGTACGACCCGGTTTAGACCTCCGATTGACGTCCGCATTGAAATGGCTGGGAGCGTCAGTCGCTCTCTCAGCTGTTCCCTTGCTCGGTGCGGCTGTCGTCGTACCAGTTGAGATCCTCGGATTTCGTGAGGACTACCCAGAACTCGCCACAGTTCTCACCGTCTATGCCATCATTTTCGCTGTGGCCGGGGCAGTCGCAATCGTTACCGCCCTCGTCACCGCTTTTGCTTTGCACTCTCGGGCCAAGCAGCGCAACGTGCATCGTCCCGTGACTATCGCAGCGCTGCTCACCGGCTTTCTCACACTGATGATGGGAGGCTTGCTAGTATCAGCGTTCTTCGTTCCTGCGGGAGGACCGTTGTTCGCACCGATCCTTCTGTTCCTCACGCTCGTTGGGGGTGCGCTGACAATGTCCTTGCATCGCTGGGGCCAGGCAGCTGACAACTAATTTCGACATCCTGTTGCTGAACTGCATCGTAAACATATGCTGGCAGGTACCGATTACACCTCCTGACTTGGCTCAAATTGGTGTGATGTAGATCATATTGACACTATGACCTGCGGGTTTGGGTTGTGAAGTGCTGGAATTCCTGACTAATCGGGTGGTTGGGGT
>NZ_JBHMAU010000063.1:0-22917 GCF_042429315.1 Brevibacterium otitidis
TTCCAGACACCCATGTAGTTACCCACGAGCGAACCGCACAACACGCTGACCAGCACAAACAGTTCCAGACACAAAGAAAACCCCAAAAATTGTGGAAGTCAGGTCAGGCAATCCGAGCAGGACGTCACACCTGGCACAGCGATCCAGAGCAACAGCGCAGGGGCACGTAGAATTAGGCATTATCGAGGTCCTTGAGATCAGCGGGGGTTAAAGTCCACTCATCATCAGGGACCTCGATACTTATCCCCAGCACCCCTGCCCGATCAGCGTGCCCACACTCAACTCTGAAGAGCCGCTAAAGTTCAGATTCACTGGCCTAAATTGAGAGCATGACGACTGCTACGAAACACCGCAGGCCCCCTCTCCGCACTAGCCTCATGACCACCTCCACCGCAATCATCTTCGCTCTGACATTCGGGCTTGCCCCGGCAACTGCTGCGCCACCCTCCGCCCACGAAGACCATCGGGTGCAGTCCTCGTCTGCCCATCCGCCAGCTGCGAATCGTGCAGCATCCAGCGCAGGGCACATTGAAGCCGGCATGTCCAGGCTCACAACCAGCAACATGCACATATCAGCAGGAAGTCTCTGTGGAATCGCTGCTGCCCCAGTTCCAATGCACACGAGGCGAGACTGCGACAGCCAGCATGACCGGGATGCAGCGAAGTGCCGTCGAATCAAGGGCGTTAAGGCCAGGGGAGCATGTTGGACTGCCATGAAGGCGAAGTACGCAGCTTGCTTGGCAAGGGCAAAAGGATGACTGAGCGCGGCTGGCTAACCCGGGTATATGAACCGATCGACGGGAAACGAGTTCACATCTGTGTCTCGTGGCCACGCAGGGCTCGGCCTGAACCTGACTCAGAGTGGCTGTCGATCATCCGCTCCCACGGTTTAAGCGAAGACATCGACAAGGAGATATACGGCGTCGATGAGGTGCAGGCGATGGAGCTTGCGATCTTCCTCCTCGTCTCGCTGGAAAGCAGCAACGGGCTTTCTCTCCCCGACTGACTCAGCGGGCTCCAGCCATGGTCACGTCCGTGCCGGCCGGTAGTATCGAAACCATGGACATCGTCATCCCGCTTCGCTCAGCACGCCCGAAAGTGCTGGAGTTTTTCGCCGGCATCGGTCTGGCTCGGCGCGGTCTTGAGGCTGCCGGATTCTCGGTGGCATGGGCAAACGACTTCGAGCCGAGCAAAAAGGCGATGTACGACGCCGAGTTCGGCACCGAGCACCCTTTCCATCTCGGCGACATCGCAGACGTCAAGGTCAGCGACCTGCCAGCGGATCCCGCACCGGCCTGGGCCTCCTCGCCCTGCACGGACCTCTCGCTCGCTGGTGGCCGTGCTGGATTTGCCGGCACCCAGTCCTCAACTTTCTGGCAGTTCATCCGGCTGCTTGACGAACTTGGCGACGCCCGGCCTGAGACCGTCGTCCTTGAAAACGTCACCGGCTTGGCTTCCTCGCACGGCGGCGACGATCTGACCGCAGCGATTCGGGCTTTCAACCAGCTCGGCTATTCGGCCGACGTGCTGGCGATCGATGCACGCCTGTTCGTTCCTCAGTCACGCCCGCGCCTGTTCGTCGTAGGAACACAGCACCCGCCGGAGTCGAGCGCTGAAGCCTCCGCGCTGCGCCCGGACTGGCTGGAATGGGTCCACAACGACAAGACCTTGAAGACACATCGTGCAAAGGAGCTAATGTGACTACATGGTATGAAATCATGCCGCTGAGTTCTCAGCGGGACTTCTGGATTCATACGACATGGGAGGGCCGTCCGGACCTGGGCTCTCCGACGCTTGAGGATGGGCGAGAGGTGTTCGATGTCATAGCTGACGGGAAGCTCGATGAGATTCCGTTTCCTGTATGGTTTGAGCGCAATACCGATAGTCGCGGCAAGCGCCGCGGCGATATCCTCTGGGGTGGCCCTCCGACGCTTGTGTCCCAGCGCTTTGCCGACGCAGTGGCTGAACTCGGTGTGACGGGATGCTCAACGTTCGATGTTGACCTCTTCAGCGTGAACGAAGGGCGAGTCGAGGGCTACGTCGGATTCGCTGAGAACACCGAGGGGACGAGCGAGATCAGTTCGTATGCCTGGCGAGAGAAGGCTCACAGCTATGCGTGGATCGTCAGCGAACGTGTGCTTGAAGGGCTGAAGGCTCGCGGGGTAGACATGTTCGAGGTCGAACCGTTCGACGAGAAGCGCCGCTTCCCGAGAATCTAAGCCGATGCCGTTGAGAAACCCCATCGATCCCAGTTCGCAGACAGGGGTCGGTGGGGTTTCTCTACGCTGTGGTTCTGCCGCCTGGCTCGACCACTTCTACATCGTCTCGCTTGAGCCAGACTCCGACGAACCGGCACCGCGGGTCATCGAGCCGGACGAACACTGCAGCATCCACCGGGTCCCAGCGGGTGGCCAGCCTGCGAACGTACTCGGTTCCGTCTTTCTCCCAGACGACACGAGCGATCACCGGCAGCGGGGACCGGTCTGGCCGATCGCGGGCAGGCGGCGCATTGAGAACGTCCTGATACGGCGGCGGCGTCGGTGGTGATGTCCACCTCCAGGAAGCCGATGCCCTTCGATATCAGATAGTTCTTGGTGCGCACGCAGTTCGGGCAGTCAGGTGCGGTGTAGACGACGATGTCGGTGGTCGAATGGCTCTTGATGGCGGTGACGGTGGCGGTCATGAGTGTGCTCCTTCGTAGGCGGGCTGTGTTCAGGTAGTGGTGTGCTTGTCGTTGGCCAGGATCGCTTCGGCGGTGGCGTTGCGGTAGGACTGGGACCATGCTCGGGCCAGACGGGCGGCGTAGGCCTCACGCTCAGCTGGTGAGAGCTCTGCGGGGTCCTGGTCATAGCCGTCGATGGTGTAGATGCCGAGGATCTGCTCAGAGGGCCTGAGGTCGGCAACGAGGCGCTCGGCATCGGGCTGACTGAACAGAACGCTGCGGGCGTGGGCGAGTTCGATGCGGGAGCCTCGGTATTCGAACTCGTCGTCATCGAGATTCGGCAGCACTTCGCGCAGCTGGGCGCGTGCTTCCTCGTGGGTGCTCAGCGCCAGGTTCGGCACGTGTTCGTCATCGGGGCTGGGGTGGCGTGCGGCGAGCACGGCAGAGATCGCCTGCTGGCTGGCAGCTGCCTGCTCCGGGTCTGCGAAGGCACCAGGATGGACCGGCTGCGGGGCGGTGTGTTCGGACAGGAGGCTGTCGGCCAGCGCCTCGGGGGAGAGGTCGTAGGTCTGGGAGCTGGGCGTGAGCTCTGGCTCCGCTTCGCGGTTGGCGACGAACTGACCGCCTTCGGGAGTCCCGCGCGGGGCCCGGATGCGAGAGGTCATAACGGCTCCTGGCTAGAGGTTCTCGGTGCCCTGCATGTGTGCGGGGCCCTTCGAGAGCTTCTATGCCGCGCAGTGCGCCACAGCCTCAGTTCGGAGTCAGGAGTATGCGCAGCAGCGGGTGTGATTCGGCTGCTGCGGGCATTAAAAATCCGCCCCGCTGCGTTAAAAAATCGAGGCGGATCGAGTGGGTGAGAACGCTCAACTTTCCCGTCGATTCCCTGGGAAAGTGTCGAATAACTGTCAATTGCCGGGTATCGACCGGCCGGTGCCCTACCTGTAAATGCACCCTGACCTGGGCATATGGTGGGCCCCGTGGGGCTCGAACCCACGACCCACGGATTAAAAGTCCGTTGCTCTACCAACTGAGCTAGAGGCCCGCAGAATGATTGTAGTCTGCTACCAGGCCGGTGCCCAACTCAGGGCAGGTCGTTGACGGTCAGAGTCGCGGGTCAGCGTCCCAGAGCTTGAAGCCGCGCTTCTTCCCGGCCTTCCTGTCCTTCTTCTTACCCCACCGGCTGCCGGAACCGGTGCCGCCGGTCTCGTAGGTCCGCGGTGCCTCACCGTCGCCGTTGTCCGAACCGTCGTGGACGACGATCTCGTTGTCGGCACTCACCGGGTCGATGACCTCACCGGGGATGACCTCGCCCTTCGACTTGCGCAGCTGCAGCAGCCGGATGAGGTGCTTGAGCCCGCCCATGAGGTCGGCATCGGCCTTGGGCGTGCTGACCTTCGGGTCGAGATCCGGGCTGAAGCCGCCGGGGAACGGATCGAAGGCCGACTGCGAATGCCGGATGACGGTCCGCGCCATCTGGTGGTTGACGACACCGCCGATGACGGCGCCGACGCCGAATGGCATGAGCCGGCCGACGAGCGAACCGCCGGTGCGCGCCGCGTACTTGCGCATCATCGTCTTGCGCATCCGCTTCGTCAGCGTGTCCATCATCTGCGCTGGGATCTGCTTGGCGACCATCGGCCCCCAATGCGAGGTCAGCGCCGGGCCGTCACCTGCGGCCTGCGCGGAGAACTTCTTCACCAGGTCTTTGCCGGCGTTGCCGAGCATGAGCCCCATCACGAGGGCGTTCGCCCGCTGCGGATCGCGCACCGGCAGCCCGTGCAGTTCGGTGATCGCCTGCGCATACAGTGCCGAGGCTTCGAGGAACCCGGCCGTCTCCACGGCTGCGACACCAGCGGCAGCCAGCGTCCCGAGCCCGGGCACCACGGCAGTCGCGCCGACTGCAGCACCCCCGCCGGTGGCGGCCCACAGGTAGTGCTTGCGGACGATGTCGGCGATCTCCGCCGGGGAGGCGTCCGGGTGCTTGCGCCGCAGCATCCGCAGATACGCGAGCACGGCAGGACGCTGCACGGCAAGCAGCCGGCGCACGGTGCCCTCGGCGTGCGGCTTGAGCTCGCCGTCCTTGGTGAACGCGAACTTGGTGGCAGTCTTGAGGCCGGTCTGGACTTTCGCACTGTTGGCCATGGCCTCATTCTATGCCCGCTGGCTGGGAGGCCGGTGAGGGTGAAGAGGCAGGGCGCCTTGCCTGCAGGCGTAGACTGGGCGGCGTGCCACAGCCTCGTTTTCACAAGCCCGTGCCGATGCCGGATATGGATCCGCTCGACACCGCCCCTGACCCTGCCGCGCGCACCGAGCTCGCGCACTCGACGGCTGCCCGGCTCATCTCCCCGCACCGCGACTCCAGCACCGATCCCGACCGCGACGACGCCGCCACCGCCCGCTTCGTCCACTTAGCTGAAGAGTTCGGGCTGGAATCCATCGCCGAGGTGTGGGCCAGCGCCCCGCCTGTCAGCCTGCCCGGTTCGCTGTGGCGGCTCTACGCGGTCCGCGAGTGGATCCGCCGCTCACCCGGCCAGGCCGCTGATTGGTTCTCCTCCGGCCGGGACGGCCGCACCGCTCCCGAGGTGGTCGCCGGCATCGCTTCCCCGCCGGGTCCCGACGAGGTCGCTCGGGCCGCCGATGAAATCCTCGCCGGTGCCTTCCGCGGCGACTACGCCATCGCCCTGGCCCGGGCCGCAGCCTTCGTCACCGTCACCGCCCGGGGACGTCGGGTCGAGAACCCTGCCGACACCTCGGGCGCGGAGGGTTTCGAGCGCCTCGCAGACGACCTCGCCACCGCTGCACGGGCCTACACCCAGGGCCGCCTCGACTGATCGACGCCACGTGCAGAATCGAGAGCGCTGAATACTGCAGAGAACGTGCAATCTTCTCACCAGTGACTCCGCCGGCGGTCTTCTGCAGAGCAGGCGCCCAACCTCCTGCCGGGCATGTGTCGCGCCGGGGTCCGCGCCGGGAGCCACCCCGGTTGGGCAATTCAGGTCGAGCTTGTATCCTGGGCGCACGGTGCCGGATCGCTGAAGCCCCGGGCTCCAACATCTGCCGCTTCGAGCGGCCACTCGCCGAGAGGCGCTCTCGGTCCGGCACCGCCACACTTCGGCACCAACCGGTCCTCCCGTGTCCTGCTGCCGGCCCTCACCCTACGATCCCGCTGAAACAGACACCGGAGGACGGCGTGCGCCTGAGACGGACACCGCAGGATACCCAGCTCTTCGCCCGCTGCACCGAGCTCGCCGAGCTCATCCAGGGCTGCAACCTCGTCCTCGCCGAACTCTCCGGCATCCCAGCTGACGCCCGCCAGCAGGCCGGCGCCCGCATGCAGGAACTGACCGACCAGGCCGACGCCGCACTCGGGGCGATCACCCGGCAGCTGCGCGAGAACTACATCACCCCGCTCGACCGCGGCGACATCTTCGCCCTCGCCGACCGCCTGCGCGAGGTCTGCTACCAACTGGAGTCCATCAGCTTCGCGATGACCTCTCAGGTCTTCGACGAGCTGCCGGCCGGTGTGCTGGAGATGCTCGCCGTGCTGTCGAACCAGTCCGACCAGACGCTGCGCATGACCCGCCGGCTGCAGGGCCACTACGACCAGTGGGACTACGTCGAGACGATGGACCGCCTGCACCTGCGCGCCATCTCCTTGAGCCAGTCGATCGCCGACGCCGTGCCGCTGTCGCGCCGCGGCCTGACCTACACCGCGGCCTCGATGCAGCTGGCCTTCGCCTTCACCCAGGCCTCGGCGTCCTTCAAGGACATCGGCCGCATCGCCGCTGCCATCGCGCTCAAGGAATCCTAGGCCTCACGTGGATCTCGTCTCCTCCGACGTGCTGTTCACCGTCGTCATCGTCCTCACCATCGGCTACGCCTTCATCAACGGCTTCCACGACGCCGGCCTGTCCGTCGGCAATGCCGTGGCCTCCAGTTCCGTCCACCCGCGCCTGGCACTCATTGTCGCGGCGGTGTTCAACTTCATCGGGGCTCTGCTCAGCCAGGGTGTGGCCGAAAGCGTCGCCGTGGCCCTGGTCGAGTTCCCGCCGGTGGAGAACACCGTCCTGCTCGTGCTCGCGGCCGGGGTGTTCGCCGCCCTCGTCTGGAACATCACCACCTACCTGGTGGCCGTGCCGGTGTCCTCGACTCACTGCCTGTTCGGCGGCATCATCGGCGCAGCCCTGGTCTTCGGGGTCGTCACCGACGCGGGCCTGGTGTTCTGGACGCTCATCGCCCCGGTCTTCCTGCTCCCGGTCGTCGCGCTCGTCATCGCCTACGCCGCCAGCCGCATCACCACCCGCGTCCTGGCCAGCCACGCGCCCAAGCCGCTGTTCCGCCACAGCCGGTTCGCCAACAACGTGCTCTCCGCCTCCCTCGGCCTGGCCCACGGCGTGCAGGACGCGCAGAAGTTCGGCGTCGTCATGATGATCGCGATCCTCGCCCACACCGACCCGGCCGGGATCAGCCACGACGAGCTCGGCATCGACTGGCCGGTCCGCATCCTCATCGCCGTCGCCCTGGGCCTGGGCACCTTCTTCAGCGGCTGGCGGATGGTGCGCACCGTCAGCGTCCGCATGGTCACCATGGGTGAGCCGGTCAAGGCCACCGTCGCCGATGCCGTCTCCGCCGGCTTCCTCTTCGTCGCCGCCTTCCTGCTGCGCCTGCCGGTCTCGATGAGCTACCTCGTCATCGCCTCCAACATCGGCACCGAGCTCGGCACACCCCGGCCCCACGTGCGCGGCCGCTTCCTCATCCCGGTCGTCGCCGTCGCCGCCACCGCCCTGTTCATCACCGGCCTGCTCGGCGCGGCAGCCGCCGTGCCGCTGTACCTGCTGCACTGATCCGCGCGCACTGACATCCCGCAGCCGCCGGGACCACACGGAGCTGGGATCGCACGCAGCCGGGACCACACGCACCCGCCGGGACCATACGCCAAGACGACCGTTCCCGAGGCGGTGGGCACCACCTCGGGAACGATCGTCTGAGTGCGGGGGAGGAGACCTGCGGATCGCGGATCAGCCGAAGCGGCCGGAGACGTAGTTCTGGGTCTCTTCCTTGTCCGGGTTCGAGAAGATGACGTTGGTGTCGTTGAACTCGATGAGCTTGCCGGGCTTGCCGGTGCCGGCGATGTTGAAGAACGCCGTGCGGTTGGACACGCGGGCGGCCTGCTGCATGTTGTGGGTGACGATGACGACGGTGTACTCATCCTTGAGCTCGTTGATGAGGTCCTCGATCGCCAGCGTCGAGATCGGGTCGAGCGCCGAGCACGGCTCGTCCATGAGCAGCACCTCGGGCTGCACGGCGATCGCACGCGCGATGCACAGACGCTGCTGCTGACCACCGGACAGGCCCGAGCCGGGCAGGTTGAGACGGTCCTTGACCTCGTTCCACAGGTTCGCTCCGCGCAGGGCGCGCTCGGCGAGGTCGTCGGCGTCGGACTTCGAGATGCGGCGGTTGTTCAGCCGCACACCTGCGAGCACGTTCTCCTTGATGCTCATCGTGGGGAACGGATTGGCGCGCTGGAAGACCATGCCGACCTCGCGGCGGACGTTGACCGGGTCGACGCCCGGTCCGTAGATGTCCTGGCCGTCCATGAGCACCTTGCCCTGGGTCCAGGCGCCCGGGATGACTTCGTGCATCCGGTTGAGGGTGCGCAGCACGGTCGACTTGCCACAGCCGGACGGGCCGATGAAGGCGGTGACCGAGCGCGGCTCGATCTTCATGCTGACGCCCTCGACGGCGCGGAAGTCACCGTAGTAGATGTTGAGATCTTCGATGTCGATCTGCTTGGACATACGTTCGTTTTCCCTTTCTCTCAGCTGCCGAGCAGCTGTCAGCGTCCGGCCTTGGGGGCGAGGGCCTTGGCGATGATGCGTGCGATGAGGTTGAGCACCATGACGATGATGATGAGTATGAGGGCTGCGGCCCAGGCACGCTCACTCGACGCCGCGGCTGCCACACCCGGGGAGACCGGGCGCATCTGCGAGTCATAGATGTAGGTGGGCAGTGTCGACATCCAACCGGAGAACAGGTCCCAGTTGAGGTTCTTGGCGAAGCCTGCGGTCACCATGATCGGTGCGGTCTCACCGATGACACGCGCGATGGCGATGGTGATGCCGGACAGGATGCCCGAGATCGCCGTCGGCAGGACGATGCGCACGATCGTCTTCCACTTCGGCACGCCGAGCGCGTAGGTCGCCTCGCGCAGATCCATCGGCACGAGGCGCAGGATCTCCTCGGTGTTGCGGACCACGACCGGGATCATGAGCACCGACAGTGCCACGGCTGCGGCGATACCGGTCTTGGCGGATCCGACCGCTCCGGGGTTGACGAGGCTGAAGATGGTGCCGAACAGCGAGAATGCGAACAGACCAGCGACGATCGACGGAATGCCGGTCATGACGTCGACGAGGAAGGTGATGCCGCGCGCCAGGGCGTTCTTGCCGCCGTACTCCACGAGGTAAATAGCCGTGAGCACACCGATCGGAATCGAGATGACACACGAGGCGAGCGTGATGAGGACGGTGCCGACGATGGCGTGGTAGAAGCCGCCGGCCAGGCCGGTCTCGCCTGCGACGTAGTCCTGGTCGAGGACGCCCTTCATACCCTGCATCGTGCGGTTGAGCACCGAAGGGTGCTCGATGAGCACCGGGCCGCCGCGTTCGAGGGCGGTCCACAGCAGGGACACGAGCGGGATACAGGCGACGGCGAAGGCCGAGGTCACCAGCGTAGTGGCGACGCGGTCGACAGCCTTGCGCTGACCTTCGACGGAGAAGGACCAGCCGAAGATGACGGCGAGGTTGATGACACCGGCGAGCGCTGCTGCCAGTGCGACGTTGAAACCGCCGAGGAACAGGAAGGTCAGGGCGATGGCGACGACGATGGACGCCGCGGCGACTCCCCAGGGGGCCCACTTGGGCAGCTGCTTGGACTTCAGCGCAACGGAGAGGTTCTTCTTGTTCTTCTTCTGAGCCGAGCGCGGCGCCGAGCCGCCCTCTGCTGGCTGCTGGGCCTGAGACTGCTGGGCTTCGGGCTGCGATGGGAGATTCGACTTCTGCATGATCAGCTTCCCTTCACCGAGGTCTTGGCCACGATGGCGCGGGCGGCCATGTTGACGATGAGCGTGATGATGAACAGCACGAGGCCGACCGAGATGAGCTCGGACAGGCGCAGGCCGGCTGCCTCAGGGAAGTTCTGGGCGATCTCCGAGGCGATCGTCTGGTTGCCTGCCACCACGAGCGAGGCGGTCAGGAGACCCGAGGACAGGATCATCGCCACTGCCATGGTCTCACCGAGCGCACGGCCGAGGCCGAGCATGATCGCCGAGGCGATGCCGGAGGTGCCGAAGGGCAGCACCGCCATGCTGATCATCTCCCAGCGGGTGGCGCCCAGTGCGAGGGCAGCCTCCTCCTGCAGGCGCGGAGTCTGCAGGAGCACCTCGCGGATGAGGGAGGTGATGATCGGCAGGATCATGATCGCCAGCACGAGCGAGGCGGTGAGCATGGTGCGGCCAGTCTGCGAGATGCCGCCGTCAGCGGCGGGGGCGAAGATCGGAATCCAGCCGAGGTACTTCGCCAGCCAGGAGTAGATCGGCACGAGGTGGCCGGCCAGAATCAGACCCCACAGGCCGTAGACGACCGATGGGATCGCGGCCAGCAGGTCGATGACGTAGCCGAGCACGGGGGCCAGCTTGCGCGGTGCCATGTGCGTGGTGAACAGCGCGATGCCGAGCGCGAACGGCGTGGCCACGATGAGTGCGATGAACGCGGAGACGAGGGTGCCGACGATGAGCGGCCACACATAGGCGAAGAAGCCGCCTCCGCTGATGGAGCTCGGGTCGGTCGTCTGTGTTCGGATGACCGGCCAGGACTGGAAGAGCAGGAACAGGGCGACGCCAGCAAGGATGAGCAGGATCACGATGCCGGCGGCCAGAGTTGCTGCCGAGAACACTGCATCGCCGACGCGGACAACGGCCTTCGGCGGTGACGCCGGGGGTGTCTTCTCCGGGGCGGTGGTGGCCAAGAGGTCTCCTCAGTGAAGAAGTCTGCGAGGGTGGGATGTGGATGTGGGAGTCGGGCTCATCTGCACAGGGGCTTGAACCCGCCGAAGCGGTGTGCTGCAGAACCGTGTCCGCAGCACACCGCCTCAGGATACGTCAACTGCTGTCAGGCAGTTTCCTGATGAGATCAGGATGCGACCTCGATCATGTCGATGATCTCGGTGATCTGTCCGCGCATGTCCTCGGAGATCGGAGCGGAGCCTGCCGAGTCAGCGGCGGACTGCTGGCCCTCTTCCGAGACCACGAACTTTTCCCAGGCCTTGACGAGATCAACTGTCTCCTGGTCCTGGTAGGTCGAGCACACGAGGTGGTACGACACGAGGACGATCGGGTAGGCGCCGGACTCGGTGGTGTCGCGCTCGATGTCGATTGCGAGGTCACCGTCGCCGCGTCCCTCAGCCGGCTTGGAGGAGTCAACGACCTTGGCGGCAGCTTCCGGGGTGTACTCGACGTACTCGTCGCCGACCTTGACGTGGACGGTGCCCAGGTCGCCGACAGCCGAGGCGTCGGCGTAGCCGATGGCGCCCTCGGTGTCGCTGACGGTCTGGACGACACCGTCGGTGCCCTGAGCGGCTTCGCCGCCGAAGTCAGACGGGAAGGCATCCTCAGGCTCTGCGCCCCAGGCGTCGCCAGCGGCAGCGTCGAGGTACTCGGTGAAGTTCTCGGTGGTGCCGGAGTCATCCGAGCGGTGCACCGGGGTGATCTGCATGTCCGGGAGCTCAACGCCCTCGTTCTCGGAGGCGATGGCCTCATCGTTCCACTTGGTGATCTCGCCCTTGAAGATCTTGGCGATGTTCTCAGCCGAGAGCTTCACTTCGTCGACGCCCTCAAGGTTGTAGGCGAGAGCGATCGGGGAGATGTAGACCGGGAACTCGAAAGCACCTTCAGGTCCGCAGACATCCTTGGCAGCCTCGACTTCTTCATCATCGAGGTAGGCGTCCGAACCGGCGAACTGTGCGCTGCCGCCCAGGAACTGCTCACGGCCAGCGCCGGAGCCGTCCGGGGAGTACTGCACCTGTGCGTCGGAGTTTTCGCTGGTGAAGTCGGCGATCCAGGCGTCCATGGCGGCCTTCTGCGAGGAAGCGCCGATACCGGTGAGGGTGCCCGAGACGTCGCCGCCGCCACCGCCGCCGTTGCCTTCTTCGCCGGTTGCCGACGAGCCGCCACAGGCCGAGAGGCTGAGCGCACCGGCTGCGAGGATGGCCGCAGGAGCAAAGCGGTTAAGTTTCACAGGGTTGCCTTTCGCTATAAGAGGTAGGGCGTTCACATTTCTCGCCCCGCGTGCAGTCTCAAAGCTACGAGTGGTCAGTGTCCGCAAGGCGGTTGAAAGGTGAATAGATCGTTAACGTGCTCATAAGTTGGTGCTTATTCGCTCACGGTTTGATAAAGCCGGTGACTCGGTTCACAATCGCGTCCCGGGCGCCGCTCCCGAGGTGGTCGGCGCCACTGCTGCCAGGTGCGGGAGCCCCTGCTGCCAGGTGCGGGAGGCCCCGTCCTGCCGGGCGCGAGCGGCCCTGCCGGCCGGGCGCAGGAGAACCCCGCCCGGCGGGTGCGGCACCCCCTTCCTGACGGTCGTGAGCGACCGCCTCGGGAACGGTTGGCGGCGTGCTGACCTGGGTCGCAGCCGCTTGAGCCGGCCCCGGCCGGTGTCAAGAAAGCGCAATGACCCAGTGCGGTGTGGCAGTGCGGCGCAGCCATGCGCGGGCCGATGACCAAGCGCCGCGCAGCTCAGGTGTCGATCGGGCGGAAGCGCTCGAGCTCGACGATGCGCGGCACCTCGCCGGGACGCACATAGGCGATGAGGATCTCGCCGGGATTCATATACGGATCCTTGCCCGGCAGATGATCGGCCAGGCGCTTGGGAGCGTGCTCGGCGATGAAGGCGAGCACCGTCGGCAGCACCGGCCGGTGCGTGCACACCGCCACCGCCCGGCCCTTGTGCAGCAGCTTCGTCAGCGCTTTGAGCGTCTTCTTCGGGGCGTCGGCGTTGCCCTTCTCCGACAGCGAGTTCACGCGCTTGATCCGGAAGCCGGTGGCCGCCGCCACAGGTTTGAGGGTTGCCACGCAGCGCTTCCACGGGCTGGACACGAGCTGTTGGAGATCCCAGCATCCGAGCAGGCTCGTGAGCGCCATCGCCTGCCTGGTGCCGACTGCCAGCAGCGGCCGCACGTGTTCGGTCTCATGCCATTTGGCGCGCGGGAAGGCCTTGCCGTGCCGGACGATGATGAGCGGCCAGGCGTGCAGCGAACCGGTCTGCCGGGCGAGCTCGAGCTTGTCGAGCTGCTCCTTGTCGGAGAACAGCGTCAGCTGCTGCCGGGCGCGGGCGACCGGGAACCAGGCCACCTGGTCGATCTCGCTGGGGTTCTCCGGCTGCAGCTTCGGATCGCCGGTGACCTCGGCGGCCCAGTAAGCGACGTGCTTCTGCAGGTTCTTGCCCACCGTGTAGCGGGCCGGCGGCAGCGGCAGCCCGAGGTGGACCTTGAGTCCCGTCTCCTCCTCCACCTCGCGCACGGCGCACTCCGGGAGGGTCTCGCCCTTCTCGACCTTGCCCTTCGGCCAGGACCAGTCGTTGTACTTGGGCCGGTGCACCAGCAGCACCTCCAGACCGGCGTGCGTCTCCCGCCAGCACACCGCGCCTCCGGCCAGCACATCGGCGTTCAGGCGTGCGGACTCGCCGGCCGTTGAGACCGGGGTGGGGCTCATGCGTTTCCTCTCATCGCGGTTCGTTCAGCTCAGGTGCCTGCGGTGCGGCGGCGGTGGTGTCGGTGGATCAGGGCGGTCTGGTAGTCGACCGGATCCTCCGCAGGCACCTCGCGGGTCCAGATGCCGCCGGGGCCGAGGTGGAAGGAGCCGGTGCGGGAGTGGAAGGCGAGGTCGAACAGCGAGTCGATCTCGGCGATGTGCTCGGGGTCGCGCAGCCGCACGATTGCCTCGACCCGGCGGTCGAGGTTGCGGTGCATGAGATCGGCGGAGCCGATGTAGGCGACTGTGTCCCCACCGCCGCCGAACACGAACAGCCGTGAGTGCTCCAGATAGCGGCCGAGGATCGAGCGGACGTCGATGTTCTCCGACAGGCCCGGGATGCCGGGGCGGATCGCGCAGATCCCGCGCACGAACAGCTGCACCCGCACTCCGGCGCGGCTGGCGAGGTAGAGGGCGTCGATGATGCGCTCATCGACGATCGAGTTGACCTTCAGCCGGATCGACGCCGCGCGGCCGGCCTCGGCGTGGGCGATCTCGGCGTGGATGTGTTCCAGCAGTCCGTCGCGCAGCCGGGAGGGGGCGACGAGCAGCCGGGAGTACTCCGACTGCGGGGCGTAGCCGGAGAGCTGGTTGAACAGCTTCGTCAGATCCTGGCCGACTTCCGGATCGCAGGTGAGCAGCCCGAAGTCCTCGTACAGCCGGGCGGTCTTGGGATGGTAGTTGCCTGTGCCCACATGGCAGTAGCGGGCCAGCCCCGAGGCCTCCTGCCTGACGACGAGGCACAGCTTGGCATGCGTTTTGAGCCCGACGATGCCGTAGACGACGTGGACGCCGGCGCGTTCGAGCTTGCGCGCCCACGTGATGTTGGCCTCCTCATCGAAGCGGGCCTTGATCTCGACGACGGCGAGCACCTGCTTGCCGGCCTGGGCGGCATCGACGAGCGCATCGACGATGGGGGAGTCGCCGGAGGTCCGGTAGAGGGTCTGCTTGATGGCGAGCACATGCGGGTCGTTGGCGGCCTGCTCGATGAAGGCCTGCACGCTCGTGGAGAACGAGTCGTAGGGGTGGTGCAGGAGGATGTCGCGCTCTTTGACCGCTTCGAAGATGTCGACCTGGTCGGAGGTCTCGGCCTGCGACAGGTAGCGGTTCATCACCGGCACGGCCTGCGGGAAGTGCAGATCCTCACGCGGGATCGAGGCGAGCTCGCTCAGCCCCCGCATATCGAGCGGGCGCGGCAGCGCGTAGATCTCCGATTCCTCCAGCTCGAGCTCCTGGACGAGGATGCGGCGCACCCGCGGATGCAGCTCCTCGGTCACCTCCAGGCGCACGGCCGGGCCGAAGCGGCGGCGGGTGAGCTCCTTCTCCAGCGCTTTGAGGAGGTTCTCGGCATCGTCCTCTTCGACTTCGAGGTCCTCATTGCGGGTGACGCGGAAGACCGAATGGGCGATGACCTCCATCCCCTCGAACAGCAGCCCGAGGTTGGCGGCGATGATGTCCTCCATCGCCACGAACCGGGCCGACGAGGCCGGGGAGACACCCTGGGTGCGGGTGGCGGCGACGTCGACGAAGCGCGGCAGCGACTGCGGCACCTTGACGCGGGCGAACACCTCGCTGCCGGTCTGCGGGTGGCGCAGCAGCACGCCGAGGTTGAGGGACAGTCCCGAGATATAGGGGAACGGGTGGGCCGGGTCGACCGCCAGCGGGGTGAGCACCGGGAACACTTGGCTGCTGAACATCTCGTCGACGACGGCGAGCTCGGCGGGGGTGAGCTCATCGATGCGCACGATCGCGATGCCCTCAGCGCTCAGCTCCGGTTCGATCACCTCGGTGAAGAGTGCGGCATGCCGGTCGAGCAGCGCGCGGGTGTGCCTGCTGAGCGAGCGCATGACCGCCAGCGGCTGCGCGCCGGTGACCGAGGGGACTGCCAAGCCGGTGGCGATGCGCCGTTTGAGCCCGGCGACGCGGACCATGAAGAACTCGTCGAGGTTCGAGGCGAAGATCGACAGGAAGTTGACGCGCTCCAGCAGCGGGATCGATGCGTCAGCCGCCAGCGCTAGGACGCGTTCGTTGAAGGCCAGCCAGGACAGCTCGCGGTCGAGGAAGCGGTCGGCTGGGGCCGGCAGATCGTGGGTCCGGCCGAAGGCGGCGACGTCATACACGTCAGGCCTCCTCGGGTGGTGCATAGCTGACGTGCATGATCTCGCGGTCGAAGCCCAGGCGCGCGTAGAGCCGGCGGGCCGGGGCGTTGTCGGATTCGACGTAGAGTTCGATGAACTCCGCACCGGCGCCGATGAGATAGCGCATTCCGGCCACGGTCAGCGCCTGCCCGACCCCGCGGGCATGGACGGCCGGGTCGGTGGCAATGACATAGACCTCGCCGACCCGTCGGCCGGAGGGGTGGTCGGCCGACAGCTTCGTCTGGTGGAAGCCGATGATCGCCTCGCCGGCCGCCGAGGTGCCGGTCGCCGGAGTGCCATCCTCCGCCGAGGTGCCGGTGCGGGTGGCGATGATGACGGAGTCGGGGTCGAAGCCGGGAGCCTCGACGATCGCGCGGATATCGGCGAGCTCCTGCCGTCCCTGCTCGGGATGCCAGTCGAAGGCGGCGTTGTTGACGCGCAGCCAGCCGGCTTCGTCGCCGGGGGAGAAGGAGCGAAGCCGCACGCCCTCGGGGATGGGTCGGTCGGGGAACTGCAGCTCGGCCACCGGGCCGGTCTGCAGCTGCAGCAGCTCGCGGGAGCGGGTGAAGCGGTGGGCGGCGGCGATGGCCGCAGCGGCCGGATGATCGCCGTGCGACCACATCCACACCGGGTGGCCAGCGCGCTCCAGCAGCGCATCGATGAGCATGCGGCCGTAACCGCGGCCGCGGTGATCCGGGGCGATGACAGCTTCGAGCGCACCCCGCTCGCCCTGGGCGGCGGCGATGCCGAAGCCGATGAGCTCCTCGCCGAGCCGGACGTCGAGCATGCTCCACGGCTGCCCGGCCGCAGCCTCCAGCAGCCCCTCGGAGAGCGGGGCGATGCCGTCAGCGGCAGTGGCCGCAGCCAGCAGGGCGCGCACCTCGGCAGTGAGCCCGGCGGATTCGGTGAGCATCGCCTCGGGAGCGGATGGAACCATGGCGGGCACTCTCCTCCAGACGACACATTCCTGCTGTCCGGCAGACGGCCGGTTGCCGCCTGCGGGAACTCTGCGGCCAGTATAACGAGGCACCAGCCGCTGCTTCACGATCCGCCTGCGGCGGCATCACGGCATGCCACCGGCCGGATGACGATCCGCCGACGGCGGCCGAAGTGTCGGATCGCTGCGGGGTGCGGCACAATGTTGCTGATGAGATGGATACGAGTTGCCGTGGCGCTGGGCCTGGCCGTCGGGCTGGGCGTCAGCAGCTTCTTCGGCTATGGACCGCTGGCCCTCGCCGCCGCTGTGCTTGTCCTCGCGCTCGCCTACGGCTGGCCGCGGCTGACTGACTCGCCGCAGCCGCGGGCGACCGGCATCATGCTGCTGCTCTTCGGCCTCGGCGGCATGGCGGCAGTGTGGGTGCAGGATTCCGCCCCCTATGTCGAATGGCTGCCGACCATCACCGGCATCGGCCTGCTGTGGGCATTCGTGCAGCACCTGGCCCGCGGTGTCGACGCCTCGGATGCGGTCGCCAATGTCTCAGCCCAGGTGGCAGGTCTCGTCATCGTGCTCTCTGCGGCCAGTTGGGTCGCGGCCCTGAGCGTGCCCGGCGACCGTGAGGCCGTCGTCGTCGCACTCGTGGCGATCATCCTCGCCCAATCGGCGACCGCGCTGCCCTTCCCGGCCCGCTACACCTCGCCGCTGGCGCTGCTGCTCGCGCTGCTCGGCGCCGGCCTCGTCGCCGCAGTCATGCACTCCGGCTCGGTCACCATCGTCGCCTCGCTCATCCTCGGCGGGGCGATGGGTCTGCTCGTGGCGGCAGTCGACCGGATGCTGTCGATCATGGCGGTGGCGAAGTTCCAGGCCGAGCGCATCCGCCGCGAGCGCCGGCGCGACAAGGCCCGCCGCTTCGCCGTGCAGCTGGCCGTCGGCGCCACCCCGGTGGCCCTCGGCGGCACCGTCGTCTACCTGCTCGAACGGATTCTTCTCTACCGCTGAGCCGCGAGTGCAGCCGTCTGTGCCACTGGGTACAATCGTGGGCATGGACAATCTTGCTGCTCTCGAACTCGTCTTCTCCGGCCTCGTCGTCTTGGCCGCGCTCGGCACCGCAGGTGTCGGCCTCAAGGTCATCACCAACCTGTTCAAGACCAACCGGTGATCGCAGCCTATGGCGATTGAAATCGATGCGAGCCTGCACCGCGAGCTCGTTCCGCTGTCGTGGCTCATCGGCTCCTGGGAGGGCGTAGGCGTCGTCGGCTATCCGGGCACACCGGAACGCCAGTTCGGCCAGCGCGTCGACTTCACCGTCCCCGGCGATGTGCCCTACCTCCTCTACAACGCGCACGCCTGGACCCTCGATGAGGACGGCCAGATCGACGACACCCTCTCCGTCGAGACCGGCATCTGGCAGCTCGTGCGCGACCGGCAGGACTTCGACTCCGGTCCCGGCTACATGGTCCCCACCGCGGAGACCCCCTACACCACCGCCGAGGCGGTCGAAGGCCTGCGCAATGACAAGGGCGATTTCGAGCTCGACGTCTCGATCGTCCACCCGCACGGCATCATGGAGCTCTACGCCGGCCGCGTCAACGGCCCGCGCATCGACCTGAGCACCGATGTCGTTGCCCGCACCCGCACCGCCAAGGAGTACTCGGCCTCGACCCGCATGTACGGGCTGGTCGGCGGCGAACTCATGTGGGCCTGGGACATGGCTGCCCGCGGCAACGAGCTCACCAGCCACGCCTCCGCCCGCCTCAAGAAGATCACCTGAGGTCCGGTGCGCCGCACCACTCTGGCCCTGAGCCTCACCCTCGCGGTCATCCTGCTCGCAGTCACGGCACTGGGAGCCTTCGCCTATGTGCGGATCAGCTCCGTCGCCCAGCATCTGCAGGACGCCTCCGACGCCGCCGATGACTACGTCGCCGCGCTCTACGACGAGCCCGAGGCGGCCCCGCGCCATCTGCAGACGGCTCTCGACGAGCTCGCCGCCGCCCGCACCGGCATGGACACCTGGACCCTGACGGCCGTCGCGCAGACGCCGCGGATCGGCGACTCCGTCGTCGCGGTGCGCACCGTCACCGATGAGATGCACACGCTGCTGACCGAGGCCGGCCCGGTGCTGGCCACCGCCGCCGAGGTGGTGGACTTCCGGGAGCAGAAGCTGCGTCCTCTGCCGGACTCGGGCAGCTGGTTCGACAGCATCGACGACCTCGGCGAGGCGATCGACAAGGCCACCGATGTCCTCGACGGGGCGCCAGCGGCCATCGAATCCTTCGACGCCGCACAGCAGACCGTGCACGAGATCGACACCGCCGGACTGCTGCCGCCGGTGCGCGACGCCATCGACGAACTCGACGACACCCTCACCCAGGCCGCCGATGAGCTGCGCCCGCTGCTCGACGTCATGCGCTCCTTGGCCGACAGCGACCTCTACCGGCTGCTGTCCGAAGCGGTGAGCGGACTCGGCGACGCTCTGGGCGACCTCGACCTGGAGGAGCTGTTCGACGACCTCGACGAGCAGCTGAAGAAGATCCGCACACCGGTGACCCGCGGCGGATAGCCGGCCCCGGGCGTCTGGCGTACCGTGGAGCCAGCCGCCTGCCGTGCCCGGTCTGGCCCAACCGCCCGCCGATGAACAGAGGAGATGCCGTGAACGTTCTGCGCTTCAACCGCTCAGCCGCCGTGATGGGGGACGGGCACCGGCAGGAAGAGATCGCCCACCTCGGCAGCCCGCTGCGCGAACAGCGCCGCCTGGCCGATGGCCGTGCGGTCGCCGACCTGTCCTCCTACAGCGTCCTCAGCCTCACCGGACCTGACCGGCTCACCTGGCTCAACACGCTCACCAGCCAGAAGCTCGACACCCTGCAGGCCGGCCAGTCGACTGAGACCCTCGTGCTCTCACCGACCGGGCACATCGAACACTGGCTCAAGCTCTACGAGGACGGCGAGACCCTGTGGCTGCTGAGCGAGACCGATCCGACGGAGACGATCGCCTTCCTCGAGTCGATGAAGTTCATGATGCGCATCGAGCTCACCGACCGCTCCGCAGACTTCCAGTGCCTCGGCGTCATCGGCGAGCCGCCGGCCGGACTGCCGACCGCCTTCGTCTTCGACGACCCGTGGCCGGCGATCGGCACAGGCTCCGCCTCCTACGCCACGATCGACGCGGATCTCGCGCTCGAGCCGGCGACCCCGACGCCGAGCCCGCAGCATCCCGGCCACCTCATTGACCTGCGCATCGCTGTTGCACCCGTTAGCGCACTCGCCGACTGGGATCCGGCGGCAAGCGGCATCGAGGTCGTCGGCCGCGATGCCTATGAAGCGCTGCGCATCGAAGCCTGGCGGCCCGGCCCGGCCGATGTCGACCACCGCACGCTGGTGAGCGAACTCGATGTGCTGCGCTCAGCCGTCCACCTGGCCAAGGGCTGCTACCGCGGGCAGGAGGCGGTCGCCCGCGTCCACAATCTCGGCCAGCCTCCGCGCCGGCTCGTGTTCCTCCACCTCGACGGCTCCGCCCACGCCCTGCCTGAGCCCGGGGCGCAGATCTATGCCGAGGTGCGCGGCGCCCAGCGCAGCGTCGGCACGATCACCTCGGCGGCGATGCACTGGGAGCTCGGGCCGATCGCGCTCGCCCTCATCAAGCGCAGCCTGCCCCAGGACGCCGCCCTCACCGTCGCGATCGCCGCCGCTGATGGGGACGGCGAGCGGGTCGAGGAGCAGCTGGCCGCCAACGCCCAGGTGATCGTCTCCCCGACCCGCACCCGCCCGGCCGCGCAGCGGATCCCGCGCAACCCGGCGATCGACCCGCGCCGGCTGCCCGGGGCCCGCTGAGATCTCGGGAGCAGCAGACACCTCGGGCCCGGCGTGAGCAGAGCTGTTCCGACTGCTGGTACCTGACGTGCTCCGAGGCCCCGGCGGGGTCTACGATGCGCATATGACCACTTTGGAAAAGGGCGGCGCAGCACTGCCGCAGGAACGCAAACTTGTCACTGAGATCCCCGGACCCAAGTCGCAGGAGCTCGAGTCCCGTCGCAAGGCCTCCGTGGCAGGCGGCGTCGGCGTCAGCCTCCCGGCCTACATCGTCGCCGCCGGTGGCGGCATCCTCAAGGACATCGACGGCAATCAGATCATCGACCTCGGATCCGGCATCGCCGTGACCACCGTCGGCAACTCCAACGAGCGCGTCGTCGAGCGGGCTGCCGAGCAGCTCGGCGCCTTCACCCACACCTGCTTCATGGTCAACCCCTACGAGGGCTACGTCGAGGTCGCCGAGGCGCTCAACCGCCTGACCCCCGGCAGCTTCGAGAAGCGCTCGGCGCTGTTCAACTCCGGTGCCGAGGCCGTCGAGAACGCCATCAAGATCGCCCGCGCCCACACGAAGCGCAACGCCGTCGTCGCCTTCGACCACGCCTACCACGGCCGCACCAACCTCACGATGGCACTGACCGCCAAGGCCCACCCGTACAAGGCCGGCTTCGGCCCGCTGGCCGGCGAGGTCTACCGTGCGCCGATGTCGTACCCGTACCGCGACAACCTCACCTACGGCACCAAGGTCTCCGGTGAGGACGCCGCCAAGCGCGTCATGACGATGATCGACAAGCAGATCGGTGCCGAGAACGTCGCAGCGATCCTCATCGAGCCGATCCAGGGTGAGGGCGGCTTCATCGTCCCGGCCGAAGGCTTCCTGCCGGCACTGGTCGAGTACGCGAACAAGAACGGCATCGTCTTCATCTCCGATGAGGTCCAGGCCGGGTTCGGCCGCACCGGCAAGATGTTCGCCAGCGAATGGGAGGGCATCGAGCCCGACCTCATCACCACCGCCAAGGGCATCGCCGGCGGCCTGCCGCTGTCGGCTGTCACCGGCCGCGCGGAGATCATGGACGCGGTGGGCGCCGGCGGACTCGGCGGCACCTACGGCGGCAACCCGACCGCCGTGGCCGCAGCCCTCGGTGCGATCGAGGCCTATGAGAACGACGGCCTCGTCGAGCGGGCGGCCGCGATCGGCGAGACGATCGTCGACCGCATGACGAAGATCCAGTCGGCCCACCCGGAGATCGGCGATATCCGCGGTCGCGGGGCCATGCAGGCCGTTGAGCTCGTCGACGCGCAGACCGCAGAGCCCAAGCCGGAGCTTGCGAAGGCCGTGGCTGACTATGCCGCGAAGAACGGTGTGCTCGTGCTCGTCACCGGCACCTACGGAAACGTGCTGCGCTTCCTGCCGCCGCTGTCGATCTCCGATGAGCTGCTCGCCGACGCCTTCGACGTGCTCGAAACCGCCTTCGACGAGGCAGCCACGTGAGCTGAGCCAAGCTGAGCTTCACCGCTGCCGAGGCGGCCGCCGGGTGGGATCCCGGTGGCCGCCTTCGCGTTTCCAGCCTGCTCACAGGTGCTCAGCAGGGTGGATCGCTGTGACGCAGGTTACACTGAGGGTTCACTGTCACCCCAGAGAATGAGGATCCCCCATGACAGTCCACCCCGTCTCCCCGGTTCCTGCCGCAGCCTCGACTGAGGCCGAGCACATCGCCCAGGTTCCCACGCACGAGGAGATCCGCACAGCATCGCTGCGCACCGCCTCGGGCCCGGCGACCCTGTTCTGGACGGCCCTGCTGGTCGGCAACATCACGGCGCTCGGCGCGTTCGCCGACCAGGCGCCGTCCCAGCACATCCTGTTTTTCGCTATCGCCGTCATGGCGCTGCCGGCGTTGTTCCTCGTGCTGCGCGCCCGTTCGGGATTCCCGATCCTCGGACTGCGCGACGGGTCGCGGAAGTCCGTGCTGCGGGCCCGCCTGCTCGGGCTCATCGGCCCAGGTCTTCTGGCTGTGTGGGGCTTCCCGTTCCCGGCTGAGGGGATTCCCGGTGCGATCGTCGCCGTCAACACGATCGGCTCGGTGCTCATCCTCATCTCGATGCTGTGGCTGCAGCTGCGCATCACTGACACGGTGAAAGCGTCGCCCGAACCGAAAAGCTGTGGCGCACTGAATTGAAGTACCTGTGATCGGCGTCTCTGCCGGAGCGGTGAACTTTCGCTACGGTAGGCTATTGGTCTGTTCGGTGAACGCTAGATCACCAAGAACGTAAGAGTGAGCGGGATCGACACCATACCGAGCATGGATGTCACAGCGACCATACTGGACGCGATGCTGGGATCAGAATCCTCTTGCTGCGAAAGGATAAAGGCAGTAGTAGAAGTCGGCATGGCTGCCATTAGGACGAGTGTGCCGGACCACGTCGGTTCCAGTGAGGGTGCAAGTTGAGTCACGGCGACGGCTGTACACCTGAGTTGCACAGGTTTAGTTACCCTTGCGCTGGTTCGGTCGGTGGTGTCTGAGGGCGTCGAGGATTGTGGTGGTCTCGGCTGGGATTTCTGGGGTGAAGG
>NZ_JBHMAU010000064.1:0-2467 GCF_042429315.1 Brevibacterium otitidis
GGTCGGCCATACCGTCGCTGCCGCCGACCCAGTCAGCGAAGGCGTCGCTCACATCCGCGTCGCAATCACATCGCCTGGGTAACTACAGTTGTGGAAGTCAGGTCCTGCTCGGATTGCCTGACTTCCATCTCATCCACGCCGAGGTCACCGACACTGCCGTCGTCCTCGACATCGAGGCCTGTGACCCGCTGACCGGTTGCCCCGGATGCGGCGTTATCCCGACCGGCCACGGACGCGTCACTGTGACCCTGGTCGACGCCCCATCCGCTGGACGGCCTGCCTGCCTGCGGTGGCGTAAGCACCGCTGGATCTGCCGCGAGTCTGCCTGCCCGGTCGTGACGTTCCTCGAGCAGAACCCGCAGGTCGCCGCCCCGCGCGGCCTGCTGACAACCCGCGCGGTGTCCTGGGCGATCCGTCAGCTGCGGTATGAGAACGCCTCCGTCCAGGGACTGGCTCGCCAGCTGGGCACGACGTGGAACACGCTGTGGTCCCAGATCCGGCCAGTGCTCAACACCGCCGCTGATGATCCGGCACGGTTCGACGGCGTCGAGGTTCTCGGCGTCGATGAGCATGTATGGCACCACACCGATCCGCGCCGGCGCGGACCGAAGGAGCTGACCGGCATGGTCGGTCTCTCCTGCCACCAGCACCCGACGGCGCGTCTGCTGGATCTCGTCCCGGGACGCTCAGCAACGGTGTACAAGGACTGGCTCGCCGCACGCGGGCCCAGCTTCCGCCAAGGTGTGCGGGTCGCGACGCTGGACCCGTTCCAGGGATACAAGAACACGATCGATGACCAACTCGACGCCACCTGTGTGCTCGATGCTTTTCACATCGTCAAGCTCGCCACCAGCGCTGTTGATGACGTTCGCCGTCGTATCCAGCAGCAGACACTCGGGCACCGGGGACGCAAAGGAGACCCGCTCTACGGCATCCGCAACCTTCTGCGGGCCGGCCAAGAACGCCTCACCGACCGGCAGCGTACGAGACTCGAAGCGGCGTTCGCTGCGCACGAGGACCACATCAGTGTCGAAGTCGCCTACCAGTGCGCCCAGGACGTGCGTGACATGTTCCACCAGGACACTCACGCTCAAGGGCGCAGGCTGGCCGCCCGCGTGATCGAGGCCTTGCCGACGTGCCCGATCCCANTACCGGTGGTGCCAGCAACGGTGGCACCGAGGCGGTCAACGGGCTCATCGAGCTGGGCCGTCGGATCGCTCGCAGATTCCGCAACCTCGAGAACTACCAGCTACGAATGCTCCTCATCGGCGGGGGTCTGGACGCCTCACCCCACACTCAACTCGGAAGAGCCCGATTAGGACTCAACCCACCTCATTCTCAGAGCTCTGGCGAATTAACCGGAGCAGTTCATCCCGTGTGCCTTGCAACTGACGGGCAGCCGCATCAAGCACTTGCGAGACGTCCTCTTCCATTGACTGAGTAAACTCCGTGTCGAAACTGGTATCAGGGCTCTCAGCCAGAGCATGATAGTCCGAAAGCTCCGAATTAATGTGGTCAAGAACCTCCTTTGCGGTTAGAAGGATCTCGGCGAGGCTCGAATCCTCGGCGTGAGGTATCTCCACCAGGTGCGTGGAGTACAGGTGCGAAACGGCTACTGCAGCCGCCAATCGCTCGCTTGGTCCCAACCTTCGAATCCACTCGGTGATAAAATGATTGCAAAGCTCGGGATCACTGATCGCTACCCCGTCTTCCAGTACGTTATGGATGTCTGAAATCGACATGCCAGCAGCGATGCGAAGAGCTCGGTCGATCGGCCCAGATCGAGATGCAGCGAGAGCATCGCGAAGCTGTAGTTGGCTATCTGATCCAACCATTGCTGAGATAACCTCCTTTCTTTGCGTATGTGACCACCACGGTGTACGTCTTCCCCTTATACTTGTGCTTGTACACGGCCTGCATGTCAGACTTGTATCGCGAGTGTTTGCCGTGCGCCATGGCTTTACCCATAATCTCAGCGACTTGCTCCTTCGACTTTGCGCCAACTTTATCCACTTATGCTTTGGCGCCATGATATGTCCCCACTTCTTTTTGCTCTGCTTGAGGCCGTACGACTTCGCGGCTTTCTTGATCTGAGTCTTCCCGATATGCTTGATTGCTGCTTTAATACCGATCCGAGCAAGGAGGCCAAGCACGTATAGGACCGGGAAAGCCTGAGCATTCACGTCGACGGAAGAGATCTCGATCAGTTCGCCTGTGTCTCGATCCGTGAGCGTGGCAGCAAATGCATCGTCGCCTATATAGGTGAAGTCGTCAACGTTTAGCTCGCCTGTAACTTCCTCCCCATCGACGACAGCTTCAACACGAACCGATTGAATCAGTTCGTCGAGCGGTCCGTCTTCTGACCTGACTTGGCTCAAATTAGTCAGGTTTGATCGTGGCGTAGGACGCTGACTGCACACCGACTTCAGCAAGAGTTTCGATTGATTCGAACTTCGAGCCAGGATGA
>NZ_JBHMAU010000065.1:0-19466 GCF_042429315.1 Brevibacterium otitidis
CCTGCGCGACGTCTTCGACAAGCTCTTCAACATCTATGGCCAGATCATATTCAGGATCGGTCCTATGCTGACTGTGATCGATGGGCAGCAAGCGGAAGTTCGGGCAGTGCTCGCAGAGAAGTTCTTCTGCTCGCTCACGCAGCCTCACTACTTCTTCGTCAAGAGCTGATCCATCTGGAGCGACTGCGAGGATCAGCGTTCTGTCCGAAAAGTGCCCTCCGCCCAACGCTCGCGACACACCTGCTGTGGCGATCGTTCCAGCCAGCACACATACACCGAAGACCGGCAGCCAGAAAACCGTAACCCCCGAGGGCCGGTCAGCGACGCCCTCGCTGGTGAGCATGTAGAGCCACGGCACTGAATGCAACGGAGACACCAGCAAGACCACTCCCACGGCACCGAGCCCGGTCAGCGGCAGCGTACCTCGTACCGTTGAGAAGGAAGCTGCACCGGCGAACAGACCACATCCGAAACCGGAAAGCATCATCCAAGCGAAGAAAGTGATGAACCCACCGACGATTGGCTCGCCTTCGAGCGCAACTGTCAACGGGCCGGGTGCGGTCACGATCGCCACAGCGACAGTGCTGAGACCGTACCCAGTTGCAGTGACGGCAAGCAACGGCGACGATGACGGGATCAGCCACCGCTTCATCAACCGCATAGGCCAATCCTCACAATGTCAGACGTCAGTGAGATCACTATACTCACGACGATCCGCAACTGGCCGCCGTTGACGGCCATCCATCGGTTCACCGCTAGCCGGGCGTCCACCGCCGGCCAATACCGCTTCACTTCCCGCCGGTGATCTCCACATGCAGCGCTGCGAGCAGATCCTTGACCCGGGTGTCGACATCCTCAGACTGCATCTCATTGGTGAGGAACGAGAACGCGATGCCGTGTTCAGGCCATGCGCCGTGCAGTCCCCCGCCGGCACCCGAATGCCCGAAGGCCGTGCCGACTGGACCGTAGGTGCCGATCGGGTCGGCGAGTTCGAAGCCGAGGCCGAAGCGCAGCGGCCGGTCGTTGATCGCATCGATCCCCTCCGACCAGGTGCGGGTGAACAGCTCACGGGTCTGCCGGGAGAGGATCGCGCCGTCTTCCAGCAGCAGCGCGTAGAACCGCGCCATCGACTCCGCGTCGTCATCGGCGCACCGGTCATCACTGCGTTGGCGGCCAAGATGGACCGCCGGTGGCTGTTGCTGAGCCTCATGGTCGTCTTCGTCGCGGGCCCGCTGGTCGACCGGTCGATCGAGCGCTCGGCTGCTATCGGGCTCGTCGGCCTGGGTGCAGTGCTGCTGACCTTCGGGCTGTTCGCCCACGTGCCGGCCGTGGCGATCGGCTGCGTGTCGGTCATCGGCATCTTCAGCTCGCTGTTCGTCACTGCCCTGCAGGCCAGACTCATGCGCGAATCCCACGACGCACCCTCGCTGACTGCGGCGATGAACCATGCGGCGTTCAACTTCGCCAACGCGCTCGGGGCTTTCGCCGGCGACATCGTCATCGACGCCGGGCTCGGCTTCCGCGCACCTGCACTCACCGGTGTCGGCCTGACCGTCATCGGGCTGGTCGTCACGACGATCGCGATCACCACCCACCATCAGTCACGGGCACGCCGGGTCGTCGACCTCGGCGGTTAGGGCGCAGCTCTGTCCCCGTCAGCGCAGCTCAGGCTGCTGGATCATCCGGGTCGTCAGCAAATTCGGCCATGTCCGCCGCGGAGAGCTCCCCACCGATGTCAGTCGCCTGCAAGAGGATCATGCGCGCCGCAGGAACAGCGGTGAAGCATCCGCGCTCGTCTGCACTGAGCAAACCCGCTGTCTCCAGGCGACGGAATCTTCTGACGAGAGAACTGCAGATCATACCTGCGGTGATGGCCCAATACTGGCTGGCATAGTCGCTGCCGAATTCTTCTGAGACGGGCGCGTCTCCGTGCAGCTGTGCGATCGCGTCAGCTGCCGAGCTGTAGTGCTGCCCGGCCTGCTGTGCCTCCTGCGGCACGTCAGGCCACACTTCGATGTCCTCCAGCAACAGCGGGACGCCGGTGATCAAGACGGTTGCCATCTCTGCAAGGAAGCTGTCGAATTCTGCCTGCTCGACTGCCATGGGCCAGCTGCTGTTGTCGATGTGCAGCGTATAGACGCACCACAGCACCACGAACTGGATGAGCCTCCCGAGCGCCTCGTCCCCGGCCGCCTCGGCAGCGTGCGCCGCTGCATCGGCAGGTGAGGCACCATTGCGAAGCTGCTCATCGAGGGCGCGCGCCACAGCCAGCAGCCCATCCTCACGCGTCTCTGAACCGCAGCACACCGTGGCTGCAGTGTCATTGACGAGAAACTCCGAGCTGAGCAGCATGCGCCATATCTTCGTGAGCTCCCACAGGTTGTCCATCCGCCTGGCTGCAGCGATCTCAGTCGCGTCATCCATACCGCACAGTTCGCCGACTTCGGCCAGATGGATCGGCTTGACTGCGAGGGTGCTGGTGACCGGTCGCCTGTTCTTCTCGCCGCTGTCGACCCAGGCCAGCAGCCGCAGAACCGCGCTGGGAAGACGCAGCTCCAGCAGCGCTGCCGGGTCCGAGAGCACATCTTTCAGCGGCGGGACCTCCTCCGGCAGCTGCTCGGGCATACCCAGCAGGGCGCGCATCTGTGCGTGCCCGGCAGCGATCTCATCGTCGATGAGGGTCATGAGGTCTCGCTGCTCCTGCGGCGACAGCTGCGGCGCAACGGCGAAGTCATCCGGGCTGGCGTCCTCCAGGAAGCTGCTGCGGCGCTGCCCCGAACCCCACATCTCACCCGTCGTGGGGTCTGCCAGCATGAGCGGAAGCGCGGCGGGACCATCGGCATCGAGGATTGCCGAGCGCTCCTCGAAGCTCAGGGCGTTGAAGTGCTCCATGAAGGCGGCGGTGCTGGCTTCATCATTCATAGCGAAACCCTGGTCGAGTGCGTACTGGACCATCTTCGTGGTCGACGACTTCGGCACGCGGTTAACCGCGTCCGAGGCAATGAACGCATCGACATCGGTGAGGAAGTCATCGAGATCCGGCCAGCGTTTGGGATACCGGGCCGCCATGAAGCGGCCGAGCTCCCGGCCGACGACCGGGATGTAGCTCAGGTCGTCCTCCAGCGACCGGGCCGGCATCGTCTCGGTGATGAGTTCGAGAAGTGTGAGCGAGTCAAGCTCATCGGGTTCCTGCTCGCCTGAGAACATCATGTCCTGCATATGGAACACCTGGTCGAACACCTGGACCGCATGGACCCCGAACTTCAGGTTCTGGTCTTCGCAGCGTCTGACGAACGCCGTGCGCAGGGCCGTCAGCCGCTGTTCGCGCGGCAACCGCCGCTGAGTTGACTTCGACTTCTTCCGCTTCTTGGCGATGATGCACCTCGCGTTCCTGCCTGCACGGCACCAGTAGCTGTGTCGTTCGAACTCAGCAACAGACTACCGAAATTGCAGGCGTCAGGTGTTCGCCCGCCATACGGCGGCCATCAGGGCGGGGCCGGCGAGGTCAGCACGAACCTCGACCGGCCTCTTCCAATGCTCGCCGAAGAGCTTAACCGCCACGCGGGCATCAACCACTTCCAACCTGCGATGCAGTTGTTCACTTCACAATGGGCCCAGTCCTTCAGCGCTTCTGCCGATCCGAGTGACAGCCTCATCGCTGAGCCGGGGAATCAGCACATCCATCACGGCCCCTGCTCCGCTGTCGGGTAATCTCATGGTATCGCTCGGCGGCTGCTTTGCCGCTGTCCCCGATTGAGCGCCGGCGCCTCATGAACCGGAGACCCCGACGGCTCAGCCGGTCACCTCGGCGTACAGCGCTGCGAGCAGATCCTTGACCCGGGTGTCGACATCCTCAGACTGCATCTCATTGGTGAGGAACGAGAACGCGATGCCGTGTTCAGGCCATGCGCCGTGCAGTCCCCCGCCGGCACCCGAATGCCCGAAGGCCGCCTCGACCGGCCCGTAGGTGCCGATCGGGTCGGCGAGTTCGAACCCGAGGCCGAAGCGCAGCGGCCGGTCGTTGATCGCATCGATCCCCTCCGACCAGGTGCGGGTGAACAGCTCACGGGTCTGCCGGGAGAGAATCGTGCCGTCTTCCAGCAGCAGCGCGTAGAACCGCGCCATCGACTCCGCCGTCGCGATGCCGCCGGCAGCGGCCTGCTGCGCGGCGTGGTATGCGCGGGTGTTGAACGGGCTGTCTCCGGACAGCAGCAGCCCGGCGTACATCCGGTCGACGATCGCCCGGCGCTCAGGGTCGTCGTCGAGGAACGTCGAGACCCGATAGCCGACAGCCTGGTGGATCGGTGCGACCCGGTCCTCCAGCTCCGCAGGCAGCCCGAGGTGGATGTCGAGTCCGTGCGGGCCGGCGATGCGTTCGGCGATGTGCTCGCCGATGTCGGCGCCGGTGACCCGCCACACGAGTTCGGAGACCAGATAGCCGTAGGTGATCGCGTGATAGGCGACCCTGGAGCCCGGGGTCCACAGTGGCTGCTGGGCGGCGAGCCGGGAGGCCATGAGCCGGTTGTCGTACTGCTCGCCGGGCCCGGCCGGGTCCGGGTCGACATACGGCAGCCCGACCGTGTGATTCAGCAGATGGCACACCGGCACTGCGTCCTTGCCTGCGGCCGCGAACTCCGGCCAGTACCGGACGACGGGTGCGTCGACGTCGATGAGCCCGTCATCGACGAGCATCCCGACGACGGCGGCGGCCAGGCCCTTCGTCCCGGAGAACAGCACGGCCATCGTCTCCGGCGTCCACACCTCGGGCGCGGCAGCCCCGCCACGGCAGGTGCCCCCGCCGGCCAGACTGTGCACAAGCTCGCCGTCGCGGCACACGGCGAACGCCATGCCGCCGCCCACGCGCACGTGCCGGTCGAAGACCTCGGCGACGGAGCCGGCCTCAGAGGCTGGGCACATTGGACAGCAGGTCGCGGGTGTAGGTGTGCTGCGGGTTCTCCAGCACCGCGTCGACCGGGCCGTCATCGACGATCCGGCCGGCGTTGAGCACCGCGACGCGGGAGGCGATGTGGCGGGCGAGCGCGATGTTGTGGGTGACGAAGAGCATCGCCAGGCCGCGCTCGTCCTGCAGGGTGCGCAGCAGCGAGATGATGCTCGCCTGCACGGACATATCGAGTGCTGAGGTGATCTCATCGCAGATGAGCACACTGGGCATGTTCACCAGCGCGCGGGCGATCGCGGCACGCTGCCGTTCACCGCCGGACAGGTCGCCGGGGCGCCGGTCGTGGAACTGGCGGCCGAGCCGGACGACATCGAGGGCGTCCTTGACCCGCTCGCGGCGCTCGGCAGCCGAGAGCCCGCCAGCCATCTCCAGCGGCACGGCCAGCGATTCGCCGATCGTGCGCCTCGGGTTGAGCGAGGAGAACGGCGACTGGAAGATGTACTGGATGTCGGTGCGCTCACCGACGCTGCGCTGCCGCGTCGAGCGCGCAACGTCACGCCCGCGGTAGATGACATCGCCGGTGTAGCCGTCGTTGAGGCCGGCGATCGAGCGCGCCAGCGTCGTCTTGCCGGAACCGGATTCGCCCAGCAGCAGCGTGCACTCCCCGGCCCGCAGGTCGAGGTCGATCGATTCGAGGATCGTCTTCGGCCCGTAGCTCAGGCCCAGCCCGCGCACCTGCAGCACCGCATCGGTCGCCGGCGCTGTCGGCTGCAGTTCGCTCACATCGCTTGCCACCGTCGCCCCGCCGGTGGCTGTGCCCCCGGTGCCGGTTTCCGGGCCCGAGGCGGTGACCGCCTCGGCAGCGGGGCTCGCGTAGGTCGCATCCGTGGTGAGCAGGTGGGTCTTCTGATTCTGCTCAGCGGCCGCGGCTCTCGCCTCGGCTGCCGCCTTCTCATCTGCAGGCACGTCGGCGCGTTCGAAGTCGCCGATCCGGTTGCGCCCGGCCAGGTCCGGTACGGCGGCCAGCAGCGTCTTCGTGTAGTCGTGCTGCGGGCGTTCGAGCACGTCGGCACACGAGCCGTGTTCGACGATCCGCCCGCGCAGCATGACCGCGATCCGGTCGGCGATCTCGGCCACAACGGCCAGGTCGTGGGTGATGTAGAGGCCGGCGACCTTGTTGCGCACGGTCATCTCGCGGATCGTGTCGAGCACCTGCGCCTGCGTGGCGACGTCGAGGCCGGTGGTCGGCTCATCGAGGACGAGCACATCGGGATACATCGCAAAGGCCATCGCGATGCCGATGCGCTGCTGCTGACCGCCGGAGAGCTGGTGCGGCCAGCGCCGCTGATAGGCCTCATCATCGGGCAGCCCGACCTCGCGCAGCACCGAGCGGACGCGCTCGGCCCGCTCCTCCTCGGAGGAGCCGAAGCCGTGGATGTCGAGCACCTCGCTGATCTGCTCACCGACCCGCATGCCGGGGTTGAGGGAGAGCGCGGGATCCTGCGGGATGTAGGACACCCGCGCTCCGCGCAGCTGCCGCAGCACGGCATCAGGCAGCGCGGTCATCTCCGCCGGCTCATCGGCGTCCGACGGGTAGAGCCACACGGTGCCGCCGGCGTGGGTCAGCCCGGTGCGGAAATGCCCGAGCACCGCGAGTCCGACGGTCGTCTTGCCGGAGCCGGATTCGCCGACGAGGGCGAGGATCTCGGAGGGCTTGAGGTCGAGGTCGACATCGGTGATGACGTCCGCCCCCGAGGTGGTGGCGGTGATGTGCAGATCGTCGATCTCGAGGACGTTGCCGCCCTCCTGCGCCCGGGCATGCCAGGCTGAGGAGCGGCGTGCAGACGGGCTGACCGTGGCGATGCTGCCGGTGGAAGTGGTGTCGAAGCTGCTCATTGCTCACCTGCATTCGATGTGGCCGAGGCTCGCGCGATGGAGTCGGCGATGAGATTGGTGCCCACGGTCAGCAGTGCGATCGCCGCCACCGGCAAGAGCACACCCCAGGGCTGGACGGACAGGGCGATGCGGTTCTCGTTGATCATCAGACCCCAGTCGGCTGCCGGCGGCTGCATGCCCAGGCCCAGAAAGGACAGCGAGGCGATCGCGCCGATCGAATAGGTCAGGCGCAGGCCGGCCTCAACGGCCATCGGGCCGGTGATGTTGGGCATGATCTCCCGGGTCAGCACCCTCAGGCGCGGCATCGCGTACATCTCCGCTGCCCGGATGTAGTCCTCGTTGATGACGCCAAGCGTGGCCGAGCGGGCCACGCGGGCGATGCGCGGGGCGTGGGTAATGCCGATGACGGTGACGAGCACCCAGCCCTGGGGGCCGAGCACGGTGATCGCCAGCAGCGCGAAGACCAGCTGCGGGATGGCCAGCAGCACGTCGTTGCTGCGCATGATGACGGCGTCGAGCCAGCCGCCGGTGTAGGCGGCGGTCATCCCGAACAGCACGCCGAGCACCAGGCCGATGAGGGTGGCGAGCGCAGCGTAGAGGATGAGGGTCATACCGCCGGCGATGAACCGGGTGAGGACATCGCGGCCGAGGTTGTCCGTGCCTGCCGCGCCCTCCCCGCTGAAGGGCGGGGCGACGAATTCGGTCGTCGTGTAGCCGGTGGCCCACGGCACGAGAAGCGGGCCGAGGAAGGCCAGCAGCACGACGACGGCGGTGATCGCGACGCCGATCTTCGCCTGTCGCTGCGCCCAGAAGCGGGTGAGCACGGTGTTGCGGGTGCCGGTGTGGGCGTCTTTGGTCTCCAGGGACGGGCCGGCAGGGCTCGGCTGGCCGGACTGTGGCGGCTGGCCGGACTGTGGCGGCTGGTCAGTCTGCACCGGCTGGCCGGTGCTGCCGGGAGGCGGTGTGGTAGTCATCAGGCGTCACCTCCGGTGCGCAGCTTCGGGTTGGCGAGGATGCCGACGATGTCGGCGAGCAGATTGACGATGATGTAGATGAGCGCGACGATCATCGTCACCGCCTGCACGACCTGCACATCGCGGTAGTTGACCGCGTCGATGAGGGCCTGGCCGATCCCGGGATAGCGGAACAGGAACTCGACGACGACCACGCCGCCGGCCATCCAGGCCAGCTGGATGGCGATGACCTGCGCGACCGGGCCCACCGCGTGGGGCAGGGCGTGGCGGAGGATGACGCGGCGTTCGGGCACGCCCTTGAGGCGGGCCATCTCGACATAGCCGGAGTCGAGCACTTCGATCATCGTCGCGCGCATCATGCGGGCGATGTAGGGGGTGACGACCAGGACGAGCACTGCGGTCGGCAGGATGAGCTGACTGGGGAACTGCCACACCTGGGTGCCCGGCGGCGACATCGTGACAGCCGGCAGGATCGAGAACACCGTGGTGGAGAACAGCGTCACCAGCCCGATGCCGACGACGAACTCCGGCAGCGCGGCCAGCACGAGTGAGGCGGTCGAGACCGCCGTATCGGAGGGCCGCCCGCGGCGCAGCGCAGAGTAGATGCCGAGTCCGATGCCGGCGGGAATGCTGATCGCCGCTGCCGCGATCATGAGCACGAGGGTGGCGCCGACGCGGTCGGAGAGCAGCTGGCTGACCGGTTCGCCGGTGGCGACAGAGGTGCCGAGGCTGCCGGTGAACAGCCCTCCGAGCCACATGATGTAGCGGGTCAGCGGTGGGCTGTCGAGGTTCATCTCGCGGTTGAGTGCGTCGATCCGCTCCGGGGTGGCCTGCTGGCCGAGGATCGCCCGCGCCGGGTCGCCGGGCAGCAGCAGGGTGGCGAAGAAGACGATGAGCGAGACAGCGAAGAGGATGACGATGCTGATGAGCAGCCGTCTGAGGATGAGCTTGCCGATCATGCGATGTCTCCGATCCACACGCGGTGCAGGTTGAAGCCCGACAGCGGCATGCCGGTGGCGTTCTCGCGAAGGCCACCGAGGTAGGCCTGGTAGGCGTCGACCTGATTGGCGAAGCCCCAGATGATGAGGCCGCCGCGGTCGTAGAGGATCTCCTGCGCCTGCTGGATGAGCTTCGTGCGCTCCTCCTCGTTGGCTTCTGCGCGCGCCTGTGCGCAAATGTCAATGAACTTCGGGTCGTCCCAGTGGGATTCGTTGAACGGTGCGTTCGGAAGTGTGCCTGCGGTCGTCTGGGTGAGAAAGGACTTCGTGTTCCAGAAGCTCTGGCTGAAGGGGTACTCCAGATAGTTCGACCAGTAGGCGGTGAGGTCGAGCCGGTTGATCGTCACCCGGATGCCGGCGCCCTTGGCCTGTTCGGCGAACACCTGGGCGGCTTCGACGACTCCCGACTGGATCGGCGCGGTGACAAGTTCGACGTCGATGCCGTCGGGGTAGCCGGCCTCGGCGAGCAGCCGCTTGGCCCGTTCGAGGTCCTGTTCGCGCTGCGGCAGGTGACTCGGGTACTCAGGGTCGTCGATCGAGTACATATCGTTGGCGATCCGGCCCTGCCCGGAGAGCACCTGGTCGATCATCTCCTGCCGGTCGATCGCCAGCCGGAAGGCCTGCCGCACCCGTTCGTCGTCGAAGGGCTCCTGGTCAACGCGCATCGTGAACGGCATCCACATGCCCGTCTCGGAGTTGAGGATCCGCATCCGGGCGTCGGCGCCGATGACGTCGATGAGCGAGGTCGGGATCTGTGCGACGGCATCGACCTGGGTAGAGAGCAGGGCGTTGATGAGTGCGTCGGTGTCGTTGAAGTTCAGCAGGGTGACCGCGTCGACGTAGGGGCCTTCACCCCAGTAGTGCTCGTTGCGCACGAGCTGGGTCGACAGGCCCGGGGTGAAGCTCTCGAGCTTGAACGGCCCGGTGCCCACCGGGTTGGCCGGGTCGAAGTCGGCCGGAACGATGATGACGGTGTACTGGGCGACGGCTTCGTTGAGCACAGAGTCCGGCGTCGAGAGCCGGAACTCAACGGTCCGGTCGTCGATCGGAACGACTTCATCGACGGCGGCGAGACCAGCGGCGTCATTGCCGGGGTCATCGGGGTTGAGAATGCGCTCGATGCTCGCCTTGACGTCCGCGCCGGTGACCGGTCGGCCGTCGGAGAACTTGATGCCTTCGCGAAGGGTGGCCGTCCATACGGTCGCGTCATCGTTGGGGACGAAGCTTTCGGCCACGGCTGGGAACATCTCGTACTCGTCGCCGCGGCCGATGAGCGCATCGTAGAGGTTGATTGCCCGCGCGATGTCGCCGAGGTTCGTCGCCTTCATCCCGTCAAGGGTGTCGGCTGCGCCGCCGCCGACGAATCCGACGCGCAGCTCACCGCCGCGCTGCGGGGGTCCGGTGACTTCGGCTGCGGGTCCGACGGTCGGCTGGCTGCCGCTGGAGCAGCCGGCGAGCATGATGCCGAGGCCGGCGCCCAGGCCGCCTCCGAGGATCGCGCGCCGGGTCGGGCGGCGCTGGGGTCTGCCGGTGGCAGGTGATGCCGTCATGATGCTGACTCTCCTTTCGATGTCGCCGACCGCGCCCGAGGTGCCGGTGCAGGATGCGTGGTGCTGCCGGTGGGTGCGGGTGCGAGGATGGTCGCGGCGAGGTAGCGGTCGATGAGTGCTTGGGGGTCGTCGGCGGCACCGGCGAGGGTGCGCAGCACGAGTCCGTCGAGGAAGATCGTCAGCTGTGCCGCCGCCTCGTCCGGGGTGCCGACGTCGAATGCTCCCGCGCTGTCACCGGCGGCCAGGCAGTCGGTGAGCACGGCGTCCCAGGCCGCGGCGAGGGTCGAGGCGGCGGTGCGGGAACCGGCGCCGACGGCGATCTCGGCGAAGTTCTGCAGCCAGATCGACCAGTCGCCGGCGAGGATCGTCGAGGTTTCGGCATCGGTGATGCAGGCGGCGAAGCCGGGCGGCAGCTTGAGTTCGATGAGTGCGCGCAGCAGCTGTATGTGTTCACGGCGGGTGCCTGCGGCTGTGCTGGCGAGCAGCGCGGCGCGCTCGCGCTGCAGGCGAGCGGCGGAGTGCTGCAGGGCTGCGACGAACACCTCCTGCTTCGAGGTGTAGTGATAGTGCAGTCCGGCTGCGCTGATGCCGGCGCGTGAGGCGATGTCGATCATCCGCACCCGGTGATAGCCCCATTCGGAGAACAGCCGCCAGGCTGCATCGGCGATGCGGGTGCGCATCCGCTGCGCTTTCGCCCCACCGGGGCCGGCTGCGACGGCCTTCCGGCCGGCCGCTGCGGCATCCGGCTCCCCGGCAGACATACCCGCGGGCGCCCCGGCGGACGTGCCCGCAGGGGCGTCGGCCAACGTGTCAGCCGGGTGCTGCTCTGCTGGTGGCTGGCTGTCCGCTCCCCTGGTGAGCCAGTCGAGGGAGACGTCGGTGAGATCGGCGATGGCGCTGAGCTCCTCGAGCCGGAAGCGGCGCGCGCCTGAGAGCGACTTCGACAGCTTGGTCTTGTCGACCCCGATCTGCCGGGCGGCATCGACCTGGCTGAGTTCGCGCATGCGCAGGGCATGACCCACCCGCGCAGCCACTGCAGCGGCCGATGTTGCAGCAGGTGAGGTTGTCGCAGTCATGAGCCAACCGTAGCCGTAAGTTGCGAGAATCGCTACATTGCCGGTTGATGACCGGTTTGAGAGCCGCGTCATAGCGCGTCCACGGCGACACCCTTCCTGCTCTCGCGCACCTTCGGGCGGCTCCCCGCCGGATGCCCTGCGGTTACCGCCGGCCCCCTTCCCGCACCCGCCCCGCTGACCGGATGCCGAGAGGCTTTTGACGCGCACCATCGAGCCGGTAAAGTTAATAAACAATCGTTCAGCGAGTATTCAAACAACCCGCCGGGAGGCACCATGGGCCAGCGTTTCACTGGGAAGACTGCGATCGTCACGGGCGCATCGCGCGGCATCGGCTTCGGCATCGCCGAACGTCTCGTCGCCGAAGGAGCACGGGTGTGCATCACCGCCCGCGGCGAGGAGGCACTTGCTCAGGCCGCCGAGCAGCTCGGCGGACCGAACAAGGCGATCTACGTCGCCGGCAAGGCCGATCGACCCGAGCACCAGGATGAGGCCATCGCGCAGACCACCGAAGCCTTCGGCCCTATCGACATCCTCGTGAACAACACCGGCATCAACCCCGTCTACGGCCCGATGATCGAACTCGACCTCGATGCCGCCCGCAAGGTCTTCGAGGTCAACGACATCTCCGCCCTGTCCTGGACGCAGAAGGTCTACGCAGCCTCGCTGGCCGAGCGCGGCGGTGCGGTGCTCAACGTCGCCTCGGTCGCCGGCCTCGGCCAGCCCGAGGGCATCGGCTTCTACGGCTCCTCCAAGGCGATGCTCGTGCACATCACTCGCCAGCTGGCCGTGGAGCTCGGACCGAACATCCGCGTCAACGGCGTGGCCCCGGCCGTCGTCAAGACCCGATTCGCCGAGAAGCTCTACGCCCACGACGAGGAGGCCGTGGCCGCGGCCTATCCGCTCAAGCGCCTGGGCACGCCGGAGGACATCGCAGCAGCCGCAGCCTTCCTGCTTTCCGATGAGGCCAGCTGGATCACCGGCCAGATCCTCACCCTCGACGGCGGCATGACACTGTGCGGCGGCGTCTGACCCAGCCCCCACAGCCAGCCGTCTGCTGACTGTCACTCACGGACCCCCGGTCGAGCCCACCTCGGCCGGGGGTCCATGCTGCGCGCGAAAACCGCCGGGATAGGAGACCGCCGGGATATGCGTCGCGTCACAAACCGGCCCCCGAGGGTGTGCACTGCCGAGGCAGTTAGGTAACGTTAGCCTAACGAACGTTGGACACGTTTCCGTTTCGTAAATAGGTGAGCGCAGCTTTAGTGTGGTTCGCCTAAGGAATCGGGAGTTTCCGACTGCCCGAACCACACCACCACGCCCCCGCGCGTCACCGGTGCAGTCCACCGACAGCGCGCACTCGAAAGGAGCCCTACCTGATGCGGATCAAGCATCGCCGTCTGAGCGCCGTCGCTGCTCTCTCAGCCGTCGCACTCACCCTCAGCGCCTGCGGTTCAGACACCGGCACCTCGGCGGAGGAAACCCCTGAGAACTCCGCGACCGTGACCGTCGAAGACAACAACGGCACCCACGAGATCGCCACTCCGCCCACGAGCGTCGTCGCCACCGACAACCGCACCTTCCAGACCCTTGACGACTGGGGCGTGGAGCTCAAGGCCGGCGCCGTGGCGCTCATGCCCGAGAGCGTCTCCTACACCCAGAACAAGGATGTCATCGATCTCGGCAACCACCGCGAGCCCAACCTCGAAGCCGTCGTCGAAGCCCAGCCGGATCTCATCATCAACGGTCAGCGCTTCTCCCAGTACGAGGAGGATCTCGCCAAGCTGGCCCCGGATGCCACGATCCTCAACCTCGATCCGCGCGACGACCAGCCCCTCGACGCTGAGCTCAAGCGCCAGACCGAGGTGCTCGGCGAGGTGTTCGGCAAGCAGGAGGAGGCCAAGCAGCTCAACGAGGACTTCGATGCCTCGATCGAGCGGGTGAAGAAGGCCTACAACTCCGATGAGAAGGTCATGGGCGTCATCACCTCCGGCGGCGACATCAACTACTCCGCACCGAAGGTCGGCCGCACGCTCGGCCCGGTGTTCGACATCCTCGACCTGACCCCCTCGATCGAGGCTCCGGAGGGCGCATCGGACGACCACACCGGTGACGATATCTCCGTGGAGGCGATCGCCGACTCGAATCCGGACTGGCTGCTCGTGATGGATCGCGATTCCGCAATCGAGGACGATGCCAAGCCGGCCCAGAGCATCATCGAGGAGTCCCAGGCGCTCAAGAACGTCAACGCCGTGAAGAACGGCAACATCGTCTACATGCCCAAGGACACCTACCTTGCCGAAGGCATCCAGACGTACACGACCTTCTTCAACGACGTCGCCGACGCGATGGAGAAGTCCAAGTGACAGCCTGCCGGTGGGGTCAGGGGCCATCCGCTCCACCGGCACCCCCTGACCCCACCCGATTGAGAGCATGAGCATCAGCGAGCATGACCAGGCCAGCCGCACCACCGGTGCCGGCACCCGCGCGCCTGCCGCTACGCAGAATGCTGCCGTGCCCGAGGTGCCGGCTGGGTCCACCGGGCCCGAGGCACCGGCTGGCCGGGCGCGGAAGGCTCCCCTGTTCACGTGGCCGCTGCTCATCGGCCTGCTCGTCACCGCAGCGCTGGTCGCCTCCTCGCTGTTCACCGGCGTCTACGACATCTTCGGCGCCGAAGACGGCTCGGAGATGTTCGCCATCACCCGGGTGCCGCGCACCATCGCGCTCGTGCTCGCCGGTGCGGCGATGGCGATGTCCGGGCTCGTCATGCAGCTGCTGACCCAGAACCGCTTCGTCGAACCGACGACCACCGGCACCACCGAATGGGCCGGCCTGGGTCTGCTGCTGGCCTTCATCGCCTTCCCCGGCGCTCCGCTCATCGTCACCATGAGCGTGGCGATCATCACGGCCTTCATCGGCACCCTCATCTTCTTCGCCTTCCTGCGCCGCGTGGCGCTGAAGTCCTCCCTCATCGTGCCGATCATCGGGCTCATGCTCGGCGCCGTCGTCGGCGCGGTCTCCACCTTCCTGGCGCTGCAGACCGATCTGCTGCAGACCGTCGGCATCTGGTTCGCCGGCTCCTTCACCGCAGTGCTGCGCGGACAGTACGAACCGCTGTGGTTCGTGCTCATCGTCGTCATCGCCGTGTTCATCGTCGCCGACCGGTTCACCGTCGCCGGCCTGGGCGAGGAGATCGCCACGAACGTCGGCCTGAACTACAACCAGGTGCTGCTGCTGGGCACCGGGCTCATCGCGATCGCCACCGGCATCGTCACCGTGGTCGTCGGCAACCTGCCGTTCCTCGGCCTCATCGTGCCCAACATCGTCTCGCTGTTCCGTGGTGACGACCTGCGCTCGAACCTGCCGTGGGTGTGCCTGCTCGGCATCTCGATCGTCACCGTCTGCGACATCATCGGCCGCACGATCGTCGCCCCCTTCGAGATCCCAGTCTCCGTCATCCTCGCCGTCGTCGGCGCTGCGGTCTTCATCGTCCTGCTGCTGAGGAGGCGCCGCCGTGGCTGAGGTGCATCACGCGACCTACACCGACCCGGCATCGCTGGCCCGCCAAGCCGGCCAGCTCGGCCCGTCCACCCTGCCCGACGTCGGCGGCGCCACCCCCACCGCCGGCGCCACCCCCACCGCCGGCACCGCCTCGGGCACGGCAGACGAGACCGCCACCGCCGCCTCGGGCGCGGCAGCCCGGACCACCAGCGCACGCACTCATACGCCGGCACCGGCACCAGGCACCCGCCATCAGGGCGCCCTGCCGACCAGATCCGCGCGGGTGCGCTACTTCGCGATCCTGGCCGGGATCGGCGCCTTCGCGCTGGCCGCCTGCTTCGCGCTGCTGGCCTGGGACAACCCGATGCCGGTCGGTTCGGAGGGATTCTGGCTCATCGCCAACCTGCGCGCAACGAACATCGCCGTCATCGTCATCGTCGCCTTCTGCCAGGCGATGGCGACCGTGGCGTTCCAGACAGTGACCCACAACCGGATCATCACGCCCTCGATCATGGGCTTCGAGTCGCTGTACACGCTCATCCACACCTCGATGGTGTTCTTCTTCGGCGCCGCCGGCATCGTCGCGGCCGGGTCGACGAGCATGTTCCTCACCACCGTCGGAACCATGGTCGTCTTCGCCGCGTTCCTCTACGGCTGGCTGCTCTCAGGCCGGTACGCGAACATGCAGATCATGCTGCTCATCGGCATCATCCTGGGTGCTGGGCTCGGCTCGCTGTCGACGTTCATGCAGCGGCTCATGACGCCCGGCGAGTTCGATCTGCTCACCGCCCGGCTCATCGGCTCGATCTCCAACGCCGAGGCCAGCCACCTGTGGATCGCAGCCCCCATCGTCGCCGCCGCCGGTGCCGCACTGTGGTTCCTCGCCCCGAAGCTCAATGTACTCGCCCTCGGCCATGACACGGCCGTCAACCTCGGGCTCAACCAGCGGGCCTACAACATCATCGTGCTGCTGCTCGTCTCCGTGCTCATGGCGATCTCGACCGCCCTCATCGGGCCGATGACGTTCTTCGGCTTCCTCGTCGCGATGCTGGCCTACCAGCTCGCCGACACCCACGACCACCGGTATGTGTTCCCCCTCGCCTGGCTCACCGGCATCGCCGTGCTCGCCGGCGCTTACTTCTCCCTCAAGCACCTGTTCTATGCCGAGGGTGCTGTGGGCATCATCATCGAGGTCGTCGGCGGTTCGTTCTTCCTGCTCTACATCCTGCGAAAGGGCCGCCTGTGATCACCCTCTCCGCTGTGCGCAAGAGCTACTCGACCGAGGTCGCCATCGGCCCGGTCGACCTGCAGATCCCCGCCGGCGGCGTCACCGCCCTCGTCGGGCCCAACGGGGCCGGCAAATCGACGCTGCTGACGATGGTCGGCCGGCTCATGGGCATGGACGAGGGTGCGATCGAGATCGCCGGCTACGACGTCGCGACGACGAAGTCGAAGGATCTGGCGAAGATCGTCTCGATCCTGCGGCAGGAGAACCACTTCGTCACCCGGCTCACCGTCCGCCAGCTTGTGGGCTTCGGCCGGTTCCCCTACTCGCACGGCCGGCTGACCGCTGCCGATGATGAGATCATCACCCGCTCGATCGATTTCCTGGGCCTCGGGCCGCTGGAAGGCCGGTACCTCGATGAGCTCTCCGGCGGGCAGCGGCAGCGCGCCTACGTCGCGATGGTGCTGGCGCAGGACACCGACTATGTGCTCCTCGATGAGCCGCTGAACAACCTCGATATGCGCCATTCGGTGCAGATGATGCAGCACCTCGAGCGGGCCGCCGCCGAGCTCGGCCGCACCGTTGTCATCGTGCTGCACGACATCAACTTCGCCGGCCACTACGCCAAGCGGATCTGCGCGGTCAAGGACGGACAGGTCTGCTACTTCGGCACCCCAGCCGAGATCATGCGACCCGAGGTGCTCTCCGATGTCTTCGACACCCCCGTCAACGTCATCGACGGCCCGCGCGGGCCGCTGGCCGTGTACTACTGAATCGGGCCCGCTGCATCGACACGTCTAGTGTCGAGTCTTTCACCACCCAGTGCGATGAGGTTTGCCTCAAATCGCTCCCGAGTGTTGATGTCTTCTGTACTGATTTCTGGGATGCGCAGGGGGAACATGACCTGAACGAGCTATTAGTAGTCCTGGTTGATCCCGTTAGCGAGTCTTACTCTAGTAATTGACGGTCTCACCTACTGCTAACGGTCACGCGGGTCGGTGGGCTTCCCTGAACGTGACTTCAACGCCGACACCACGAGGAAGCCGCCGAAGATCGCCAGTGGCAGAAGAGTATCTGTGAGAGCCTGTCGGGGCAGGGGCAGCATGCATTCTGTTCCATTCACCTCAACCATTCGTGACCATGCCGCCTTGTGCAAGGTTGAATCGGCCTTAACGCACCGCAGCGCCTCATTTCCCACCACAATTCTACGACCGCCGATGCGCAGTTCCACCCAGTCGTCCACGCCTGGCTGATCTATTTCATAGATCACGAGGTCTCGCACAACACCGTCTACCTGGACAGGAATCAGCGTCCGATGCCAGGACACAACGCTGCCGATGATAGTGAGAGTAAACCAGAGCAAACCCAGTATCATGATGGTTGTGCGTGGATAATCGCCCCTGACTTTGTGTTCAGACGATGCCGACAAGCCGAGCCCCCACGATAATCAGGCCTGTGCCACATACAACTCCGGCTGCTTCATGAATCAGCATCCTCGGCTGTTCCGGATAGCGAATTGGCATAACGACCAGGACGCTACCGACGAGCACTGCACCCAGCGACTGATGAACGATGTCTAAGATGTCTGCAACAGGGGCCGCAAACATCACGATTTCTGCAATCAAACCGACGCCTATTGAGAGGAGCACGACAACCACTACGCCCGCTTGGAAACTGCCTAATGCGGTCAGCGACCGCTGATCAATAATCAGCCAGCCTGCCTCGAGCACAGAAGACAGAATCACTGTGCCACCGGCTCCAGCTACAAAGTGAGCGGCGTAATCGTACCTCCCGGAGCCTAAGAAGTAGCACGTGGAACAGATCAGGACCAGGAATAGAACCGCTAGAACCCTCTGACCCTGCGAATATTCATACGTTCCGGATCTCGACGGGAACAGAATGCCACCACCAACCAGTTGATCGGTCAAACGTGCCGGTCTGGTCGAGGTAGTCCTCAACCTTCGCGCGCGTCTCATTATCGGAAAGCTGGATCTCCATAATCGCCCCAGAACAGCGCTCGACAGCAATTGCATCGGCGTCACCTATAGCGGGAAACTCCTCGATAGCCTCGTTCACCGAAGCCGTTGACGGAATATCCGAGCAGGACGCCTTATTAGGTACGTTGTCGTACACTGCGTCCTGCACGAAGAAGGATGGCAACGCGAAGTACGCCACGATAACCACCGCGGCGAGAGCAGCGAATGCCACTCCCGCCACGATTACGACACGACGAATCAAGCGACGGAACCGGACATTGCGTTTCACCCGATCTGTCAAGCGGACACTCTCAGTGTTTGTCATGCCACCACTTCACGTAAGCGCCCCATGTCAGATAAGGCCAGCTATAATTGTGGATCTCTGGGTTCGGTTCACCGTACTGGATCCAGTAAGTTTTCTTCCCTGTCACATACCCCTGGTTTCGGAACCTCGGACTCTTACAGTAACCATACTTCGTTGAGATTCCGCGGCCCTGAGTGTAGTCGCTGGCGCACTTGTATCCCCGGGCACCGCAGGCATAACCGGCGGTTCTGTGGAATCCAGCCTTCCGCAGAGCCGCATGTGGATTCGACGACTTCTTCTGATGCCTCGTTGGCGACTTGGAGGGAACGGGATGCTTCTTGTCACCGCAAGCATTCACTCCTGCCTTTGCGAGCGGAATCTCATCATTTCGCGTCTCCTTGTCTTGACTGGGTGATGCTTCCATCATCTCTTCCACGAGCGGGAACGACTCCAGTGACACGCTCTCCAGCTTCTCGCCGGACATGATCGCGTCCACGAGGTAATTGTTTGCAGCAACAGTCTCTTTTGTCACCTCGACGACGATCTCACTCGCACCAGATGCTCGCGCTTTGCGGACATCCAATGATTGATAACCTGGCTTTCCCGTGACGAACTTGGCTAGGCTCTCGACCTCTGCGTCCAACCCGCCACCTTTGGCGAGTTCGCGCACGGCTTCAACGCGCGATTCTCCGCCCTGGTTGGCAGCAACGGCGGATCCAGCGGTCGGAGCCAGCAGAACCGCTGCGGCGGTCAATGCAACTATCTTAATCGGCAGATTCACGAGGGTTTCCCTTCCTTTCGGCCCAGACTTGGCTTAAAGCCCATTCCGATCAAACGCAACTATCACGGCTTGACAGCTGTGCCAGAACCGGCCTGACACCAAGTGCTCATGTAACAGTGTCGTTGCTCAGGTCCGCACGCACATCCCCCGGACGGGTGAAATGCGGCCTGTACGGGATGAACCGGCTCTTCCGGTTTCAGAGTGCGTGACGCGGTCTCTGACTGCCGGGTGTTGGTGATGAATGAGGGGCGGGCCTTGGGTGAAGATAGAAGTTCCTCAACTCGTCTC